>NZ_WBKL01000074.1:0-12964 GCF_015714705.1 Nostoc sp. NZL
AGAGATTATGGCGGGAGCCTTCTCTCCGATTTAGGTAAAGTACAAAACGCAGGACTCACGCATCACATATAAAAAGCTTCTGCCTTCTGCCTCCTGCCTCCTTCACATCCACCCCCCAACTTCCGCCTCAGTCAAAGGCTTCTCTAATTTGGTATATTCTGTCTGAGCAGCCCGCAACACGTGTTTCATCTGCACTGGTTCCCCAGCATCGGCAGCGAGGAAAGCTGCATTTAAGGCTATGTTACGGATATTACCCCCAGCGACATTGAGTCGTGCTAGTTGCAGAGCATCTAAATCTGCGGTTGGGGTGTCGGCTGGAAAGACGCGTCGCCAAATCTCGGCTCGTTGCGTTGTATCGGGGAAGGGGAACTGCACTACAAAGCGAATGCGCCGCAGAAAAGCTGTATCAATTGCACTCTTCAAGTTAGTAGTCAGGACTGCTAAACCTGGGTAGCTTTCCATCCGTTGCAATAGGTAGCTAACTTCGATGTTTGCATAGCGATCGCGGGCATCTTTAACCTCACTCCGTTTGCCAAATAAAGCGTCAGCTTCATCAAATAACAAAATTACCCCGCCTTGTTCAGCAGCATCAAATACCCGGCGCAAATTCTTCTCTGTCTCGCCAATATATTTGCTGACTACCGACGATAAATCAATGCGATAAAGGTCGAGGCGCAATTTATGGGCCAGCACTTCTGCTCCCAAGGTTTTACCAGTGCCGCTAGCACCTGCAAATAAAGCGCTGATTCCCAATCCTCGCGCACTCTTCGCAGCAAACCCCCAATTGTTATATACAGTACTCCGTTGACGCACATGAGCCGCAATTTCCCGGAGAACTTGTTTCTGTGTCTCTGGTAATACTAAGTCTTCCCAATCACCAGATGGCTCAATTCGCTGGGCTAGTTCATCCAAGCGCGGACGTGCTTGCACACGGCAGGCATCCCATAAAATGCTAGTGATATCGTTTTCCGGTGTTTGTGCTAACTGCCCTATAGCTTCTGCACAAGCAGCGCGGATGGTTGCGGCACTTAGGTTAAACTGATCCACTAGGGTTTTAACTTGCCCGTTCATTTGCGGTGCGATTGCACCTAGTGCATCTTGCCAAACTGCGCCTTGTTCTTTGATAGTTGGTTGATGTACGTCAAAATTAACTACTAGGCATTGTGATAAGCCGATCCGTTCCCGACTCGTGACTATTAAAAAGCCGTTTGTGCGTTCAATGAACCGAGCGATCGCATTCAGCCGCGCTGTATCATTAGTATCTAGATCGTTGCAGTCTATTAGTAACGCACACCTACTTAAAATCGTCTCACGAGTCCATAGGCGGATGAGATTATCTAACTCGCCAGGTGCTAAGGGAATGACTTGTGCAGGCATTACCCACAGGCTTAAACCCTGGCTCTGACAAATTGTAGCGGCAATGGCACGTTTGCTGGCAGTTTCGTTACTACATAACTGAACGATTGGCAAGCTATTAACCTTGTAAGCTTGCGACCAAACTGCTGCTACTCGCTCTGCTAAATCTTGGTGCGAGGGTACTAAATCAATAACCTCTTTTAATGGCTCAATGATGCCAGCTAATCGTTCGTCAAGATATTGAATACCCGTTAAATAATGTAAAATCCGCTCGTCAATTCTCAAGGGACTAAGAGTAAGGGAATGACCGTCACCAATTTGAATTAACCGCCAATGACGTAAGGGAGCGTTTGGAGCGATCGCATCCCAGTGGACGTTAGGTAAAGCTGCCAGAGCTAAACTTAAGGTTGGGTAAGCTCGTTGTGAATCGCCGTGGACTATAGCACATAACTTCGCAAAATCTCCATTCAATTCCATACCTGCACACAACAGCAACAAATCACGTTCAAAGGGTGAGAGGCTAAACATTTTGCACACTCTCTCCAATGTCGATGGTGCAGGCATAGCAGCAGCAGCTTCCTGTAACGCTTGCTGTAAATGCTCTTGGTTTTTCTCCTCAGGTTGATTTTGCTCTTTTGCCGTGTGATTTTCTAAAATACCACGCACCACAGCTAGGGCTGCTGATAGATAGCGGTAGTTTGCCTCATCCCAATTGTCATTTGTCGTAGCATTCATAGAATTGTCACCTGTGGCGAATCATATTCCCCGGACTGATTTTTATGCAGTGGACTTTCCGCCCCATCTACCTGCACCCGGACAATATAAGTTCCTGGCTTCACATTTTTGACAGGAATAGTGATTGCATCAGTGTTTTCGGTGCGTGGTGCAACCAAGAAAGAGTAAGCTACCGGGCTATCACCTGACGCTTCATTAAGTAGCAAAACTACCCGCTGTACCTTAGCAACTTTAGGCTGGAATTTAACGATAATTTCTGCTGTGCGTAAATTGTCACCACTATTTTCAACTTGAGCGACAAATGCTGAAATTGTTGGATGGAGGACAAAAGTTGCAACGTTTGATTCAACTAGATAATCCGTTTGTCCTGCGTTGTTCATTGTTAGATGTACAACTTGGATACCCTGCACACTTGCGTACAAATCTGGCGGGACTAACAAGCTGATTTGCGTTTCTTTAACATCCTGAGGTACTAGTAATGTCTCCGTATTACCCAAACGAACTCGTGTGATCTCACCCCGTAACCGTTTACCACGAATTACTAATGTTGTGCCCGCAACAATCATTTGCTCAGTCTTTGCCGTAGCCATAACTTGCTCTATACTCGGCTGAGACAAGGGCATCATATAGAAACTTTCAGATTTGTCAGATTTACTACTTTCAATCAATACCATTGATGCCAGATAGGTAGCTGAAGGTCGATAGTGTGTTTGTAAAGCAGACCATAACTTAGAAGTTTCTTCCATGTTAAAAAACTCTGGAGTCAGTTTGATCTGCCCAATTTGTTCAGCTAAATCGGATACAGACACACTTGCTAAAGCTTGCGAAAAAGCACTTGAGGTATTGGTTGTAGAGGCATTTATCAGAGTATTCTCAATAATATCCGATGTGATAGCTGGTGTTTTGTGTAATAAATGCATTGCGTAGCCAAGGAGAAGCTCCGCCTGAAAATCCTTGGCTCCATAGGCTGTTAGCAAGTAATGGAGGTCAAGAGCTAGTGGTGGAGTCGGAGAGCGCGGGTTTCCATTAATACGTGAGTGCCTGCTCCGAAATTCCTGAGATACCCAATCGACATTTCGATTCTGCGTCACTTGATAGAGAAATAGGTTAATTTGAGCACGCTCGTCAGCTTCAACTGAAATTCGATCAGGCGGCAGGGCAGTTACAATCACATCACCAACACTAGCAGTGATCGGATCACTGACTAAACCATTTTCCAGCAAGACTTTTAGTACTGCTGTCACGGCGGCTATAGAGAGCACATTACTCATCCTCGTTCCTCATGGCAATAGCACATATCAATCATGTACGCCTGAGCACATTGACAGAATATATTTTGCAAAACTTTAAATATTCTGTAACGGAGACTATCTGCACGGTATAGAAAATTACATAAGCAATAGTCTGTCAAGTTTGAGTTGCTAGGTTCTTAGTTTACGCTTTAGTGCAAACTACGAACAATCCCTACCCCTCAATTATTTCTTGATACACTACTACTTATTAGCAGCTCGGCAGATAAAAATAACCTTAATTCGATGAGTAGAGTCTGCTATAGCTCAAAATCAGGAAAAAAGAGTTACGCGGACGACCCTCGTCGAATTTGCGTTAACTTAATATCAGGAACCAATTTCAACTGTCATAGGTCTTAACTTTAAACATTTTATCAAATTCTTCGCATTACTTTAAGTTACTAATATGTTAAGCTGAGTATAATTAGATAAATACTAGTAGCATATATTACTAAATACTTAAGGTTACGAAGCAAGCAATCATATTTGTAATACTAGTAGTATCTCTGACAAAAGTTAACACTTTAAAGTAACTAGGATGGGTTGCCCCAGATGAAATCCCCACCTTCTTCAAATTCTTGGATTGGACGCTTCGTAGGTGATAACGAGCGATACCGTTTAGACAGACGGTTAGCCGGGGGTGGCATGGGAGAAGTCTTCCTGGCAACGGATACCCGTGTAGGTCAGCAGGTAGCACTGAAGTTGCTCAAAGATACGCTGGTGGCATCACAAGAAATGAGAAAGCGTTTTGAGCGTGAGGTGGCAGTTTGTGCTGCTTTGCAAAGTGACCACATCGTTAAGATTAGTGATTGTGGAGTCACCCCGGAAGGTTTTCCATTTTATGTAATGGAATATTTGCGGGGGCAAACCCTCAGGCAGTTACTGCTACGCGAAAAGCGGCTATCTGTTGAGCGGACTGTGAAGATTATGGCGCAAGTTTGCAAAGGTCTACAGCTTGCCCATCAAGGGGTGACTGTCCAACGTGATGGAGGAAAAAGCACTGAAAATATTCAGGTAATTCATCGTGACCTGAAACCAGATAATATATTTTTAGTGCCTACAGATTTGGGAGAGTGGGTAAAAGTTTTGGATTTTGGTGTCGCCAAAATTCGGAGTGAATCTTCAGAAAATTCCAATATTACAAATATAACTAGTACATTTATTGGTACGTTTCGTTACGCACCTCCTGAGCAAATCCAAAGTGATAAAAACCTGGACGCTAGGGGTGATATTTACAGTTTAGGAATTATCCTTTATGAAATGCTGAGTGCAGCCGACCCCTTTGGAATCAGCATTAAGGGTAGTCATATTAGTGAAGCTTCTTGGGTATTAGCTCATGCTTATGAACCACCAAAACCACTGCGATCGCAACCAGGGTGTGAGCACTTACCCGTACAATTGGAAGCTGTGGTGATGAAATGCCTCCACAAGAACCCAGCTAACCGATTTGCAACAGTAGAAGAACTGAATCAGGCTTTGCAAGCTGCTGCTAAATTTGCCACAGGGACTACTAGTGTACCTGGACAGGCTACTGGGGAGCCGCAACCTTTTTACAATCAAGGTTCAAATCACGAAACTGTTCCAAGACAATCGAACGACGATACTATTCTGCGTCCTCCATCTGCGTACAATCAGGGTTCAAATCACGAAACTGTTCCGAGACAATCGAACGACGATACTATTCTGCGTCCTCCATCTGCATACAATCAAGGTTCAAATCACGAAACTGTTCCGAGACAATCGAACGACGATACTATTCTGCGTCCTCCATCTGCATACAATCAAGGTTCAAATCACGAAACTGTTCCGAGACCATTTCAACCAGTTGAGCAAAACCAATCTGAGGAAACCGTTCCTCCCCTTCAAGCTGGATACAACCAAGGTTCAAATCACGAAACCGTTCCGAGACCATTTAACCCAGTTGGGCAAAGTCAACCGAGTCCTGTGAATAATCCAAATGCCAGCAAACCGGATGTGACATTATATCAACCACGACCTGCATCTAATCAAGGTGGGCAACAAGTGCCGCCAGATAAAACATTGTTTCAACCACGACCTGGGTCTAATCAGAGTGGGCAACAAGTGCCACCAGATAAAACATTGTTTCAACCGCGACCTGGAGCTAATCAGAGTGGGCAACAAGTACCACCAGATAAGACCTTGTATCAACCGCGACCTGGGTCTAATCAGAGTGGGCAACAAGTGCCACCAGATAAGACCTTGTATCAACCAAGACCTGCATCCAATCAAGGCAGACCACAAGTGCCGCCAGATGTGACGTTGTATCAACCGCGATCTGCATCCAATCAAGGCAGACCACAAGTAGCAACAGATGACACTATTTACCAACCAAAGCTAAATGGGCAGCTAGCTACGAGAATGTCTCCCAATTTCTTGCGAATCCTGGGAGTGGTCTTTGCCATTGGGCTGACTTTAGCATTGGTAACGTATATATATACTCAAATTCAACCTCGTAAAGAGCCAAATAATCAACAAGGTTTACCTAATAGCGGGATTCAAAACTAATCAGCTAATGAGCGTTAGGCAAGAGCGTAGATTATGTACATAATCTACGCTCCTAAGCCAATTCATGTGTTGCAAACGACATTCATTAACTATATTCATCCCAAACTACAGGAAAGGAATAATTTGAAACCGCCGATAAATCATGATTTTCGCTGCGGGTTTCTTCATCTAGAACTTTCACAACTTTGTTATAAATGTCTTGTGCTTGTTGCGGGGAATCACCGATGCTGGTTAATCCTAACTTGCCAAACTGCGAAAGGCAACCCATAAGATGAAACACTGTACCCGTTTCAGTACCGCTGTCAAAGTGCAGTCTGTGGTGAGCGATGATATCCATCAAATCATTAGGTAATAATCCCTGATAGCGCTCTTTTTGCAGATTATCAGTGGCAATGTAATATTTTGGCCGACCTTGCTGACTATAAAATAAACCTGTGGAAAGGTCATAGCGACCGTTCGTTAATAATTTCAAGGTCATGAATGGATGAGTTGTACCGCCTTTACGCAGATTAATTTCGATCGCCTGAATATCCCACTCTCCATTACCCTTGTCAACGGTGATAAAATCTACGCCAAATCGCTCTAAAGTGCCTTTCTCTGCTAGCTTTCTGCCAACTTGTAACCCCAATTGCTGTAATTGCAACCGATAGCTTTCATCAGCCGGAAAGCGACAACCAAGATAAATCTGACCGTCTGGGCCTCCGAGAATTTGGTCGTGGGTTGAAAGGATTTCCACTTCACCAGTGGGAGTGATTCGTCCTTGGACGCTGGGCGATCGCTTAATTTCCCCTTCCACAAATGCCTCAGAAATTGCCCCTAATTCAGGGATTCTTCCCGAAAAATTATCCCAAGTTTCTTTTTTTGCTTGAAAGCGCATTGTTGAGAAGCGATCGCTAATTGCTGCTATCCTTTCGGCATGAGTCCCAATACCTGGTGCTAGATTCTCAATTGGTCTAAGATCGAGCAATGCATTTCCCTCTCCCGAAATGCCTTCGTTGAGTTTTACTACAACCCTTTTTAATGTAGGTTGGCGTTCCCACAAATCACTGGTAGCTTCTGCTAAATCTGTGTGGTTCCAAATTTTTTCAGTGCCATCTGGATGCGGTACTCCGCTTTCGGCGAAGATTTGCCGACTGCCACTTTTTGTCCCCCAAATCTGTAAATCTGGTGCGGCAGCATACAGAGGTACACCCAATTTTACAGACAATTCGCCTTCCCAGTGCGAAGAGTTGTAGCAGATCATAAATGATTTATCTAGCCTCAAAGCTTGATGAATCCGCTTTAGCAGGCGAGGGCGTTCTAAAATCTTTTGGCTGAGAGGCTTAAGCGAGGAATCGTAAGTAGAAAGTAGCAGCAAGCGGTTGCGAGCATGAGAAAAGGGAATTCCTGGCAACAGTTGCAGATAATAATCAATGATACTAGGGTGCAGAGGTACTGATGTTACATAAACCAACCGAGTCCGGGGATTCTGCAACCGAATCAAGGAAAATAGTAATCTTTCTTCATAATGTTCGCAGCCTTCGATCTTTTGGAGTTCGCGCTGATCGAGACTCAGGGAGGGAATAATTAAAATATCCGCTTCATTATTGTCAAATGACTCGCTCGTTTTCCAGCGATCGCTCAGGGTTAATTGTAAGTGGTGAAACTTTTCAATCTGCTCTAACTCGGAAATATTTAGTATTGCCATAACCCCTACCCTCTAATAATCTCAATGTAGCGCACCACATAGGCTTTTGGGCTATTATGCGGACTAGTCGTCAGATACTTGTGCAAGGAATTTAGTCTGCAAAAAGGCAACTATGCAGATATCAGCCTAAATAAATATTAACATTAACGAAAATCGCTGGTATGAAAGTAAGTATTTTTACAACTACGAAGTTAGAAAGTAGAAATCTTGATTTTCATTGAACGAAAAAGGCTCAATTGTTGAGGCACAATCAATGATTGTAGACTAATTCAGCAACTCTAATTTATTTGATTTATTTTACGTCTTAAGGTTGAGCAAATGCCAGCTTATTTTACCTCTATGGAGCGATAAAGTACAGCAACATAATAGTTAACTTAAAAGCAGATGAGAAGGAGAAATCCTTCATCGCATGAGAGTTGTAGACTTGTTTTTCGTGGTCAGGTGAATAGCGTGTGTCAGGTGTGAGGATAAATAATGTAAGCCGCGTACAATTGCCAGCAAGAAGTACGTTTGGTAAGCATCCGGGGTATAAACGCCTAAAATTGCAAATGGCTAGTGAAAGCCAAAGCAAAAAATAAACCTTGGGTTGAATTTTCGATCCAAGGTTTACTTTTGAAATGGTGACTAGAGACTGGAGAAGGTTTTTACCAATATCCAATTACATTCAATAATTACCGAAACAAAAACTATGGCTAAATCAAAAGAGCAAAAAGAGCAAAAATTACAACCGCCACAGCAACAACAACCACCAGGTGTTGAATCAGAAATGACGCCAAAACCCAAAGCAGATGATGAGCAGTATAGGGGTAGTGGCAAGTTACAAAATAAAGTAGCATTGATTACGGGTGCAGATAGTGGTATTGGTCGTGCTGTAGCGATCGCATTTGCTAAAGAAGGTGCAGATGTGGCGATTCTTTACCTCAATGAACACGACGATGCCAAAGAAACAAAACATTTGGTAGAAAAACAAGGTCGTCGTGCAGTAACCATTGCAGGCGATATTGGCGATGAAACCTTTTGTCAGCAAGCTATCCAGCAGACAGTTGGGGAGTTTGGTAAACTTGATATTCTCATCAACAACGCCGCCGAACAACATCCTAAAGAAAGTATCGAAGAAATCACCAAGGAACAACTAGAGCGAACTTTCCGCACTAATATATTCTCAATGTTTTTCATGACTAAGGCTGCACTCAAGCATTTACAAGCAGGCAGTTCTATTATCAATACCACATCAGTAACAGCTTATAAAGGTAGCCCACAACTACTAGATTATTCTTCTACAAAAGGTGCGATCGTTGCTTTTACTCGTTCTTTATCACAAAATTTGGTGCCAAAAGGAATTCGCGTTAATGCTGTTGCACCAGGGCCAATTTGGACACCTTTAATTCCATCAACTTTTCCTGAAGAGAAAGTTGAAACTTTTGGTAAACAAGTACCAATGCAACGAGCCGGACAACCAGAAGAAGTTGCTCCTAGCTACGTATTTTTAGCCTCTGATGATGCTTCTTATGTCTCTGGACAAGTATTACATGTCAATGGCGGAGAAGTTGTTAATGGATAAGTGAAAAAGTTGGTCATTAGTTATTAGTCATTGGCCATTGGTTATTTATTTTGGACAAAGTACTAATGACTAATGACAAAGAAATAATTACTTCTAACTCTACCCTGATGGTCTTCCATTGGAGGGATGAGTTAATATTGAAATATTGATAATCTATCTAGCAGCAAACATTTAAGAAATAATAAGTAAGTCTATGGCATCTCCTACACCACTGCATGGCACGGAACTAGTAGATTGTGCTAGAGCAAATGCCAAGCAAGGAATTGAAACTGCTGCTTATCAATGTGGCTATGGTCAAGACCTCAACAAATTTGCACGAGAACTCAGACAAGCTTGTGAAGAAATGAATTTACAAGTGAAGGAACTCAGCGGATTGATTACTGACCAGGACATGATACTAGAATTGGGTACTGGCGAAATTGTTGCTCCAGATACAGCATCAGAATTGTAAAATTAGTCATTTGTCATTTGTACTTTGTTCTTCACTAATGACCAATGACTAATGACTCTTTCATAACTTTAAAATTACCCGTGCCAAATTGAAGTAAATCAAAACGCCTACTACATCAACTGCTGTGGTAATAAATGGTGCTGACATTAATGCCGGATCTAAACGGAGATAGCGAAATAGAAACGGCAGTGCCGAACCGGAGATAGAAGCTAAAAGAGAAATAGCTACCAAACTAGTGCCTACAGCGATCGCTACTTCTAATCGTCCTTGCAGAAAATAAGCCCAGACAGTAGCGATCGTGCCTAACATTCCTCCTAATAATGCACCTGCGATCGCTTCCCGTCCAATTACCTGCAATGCGCCAAGCGATCGGATTTCGTCAGTATTCATCCCGCGAATCACCACTGTGGAAGATTGAGCACCCACGTTACCACCAGTACCAGTCAGCAAAGGGATAAACGCTGTCAGTGTTACCACTTTTGCTAAAAGGTCTTCTTGCGACTTAATAATTGTTCCTGTGATCGTATTGGTTACAAGTAAAACCAATAACCATACAACCCGCTTTCGAGCAATTTCCAGTAAATTCATCTGAAAATAGTTGTCGCCCCCGGACTGCACACCACCACCTAAGGCATAGATATCTTCGGTGGTTTCTTGTTGCAGAATATCAATCACATCATCAACGGTGATAATACCTACTAGGCGCTGTTCTCGATCTACGACAGGCACAGCCAAAAAGTCATATCTTTGGATTAATCTCGCAACTTCTTCCTGGTCTGTATCAGTGTGGACAAACACCACATCACGGGTCATAATTTCGCCAATAATTTGCTCAGGCTGAGAAGTTACCAACTCCCGTAACGATACAATCCCTGTTAAGCGCCTTGCCGCATCCATGACATAAAGATAATAAATCATCTCACTGGCATTAGCTAAATTGCGAATTCGCTCTAGGGCTTGAGATACTGTAAAGTTTTCTTTCAGCGAGATTAGCTCTAGCGTCATGATTCGCCCAGCAGTATCAGCTTCATAACCCAATAGTTGGGCTGTAGCCTGGCGTTCTGCTGGACTCAGTTGTTCTAGCAGGCGATTAACGACTTTCGCTGGTAATTCATCAAATAACCTAGCTCGGTCATCCGACGACATTTGATCGACAATATCGCGGACTTCTTGACTTTTAAGTTCCTCGATTAACCGTTCTTGAACACTGTAGTCGAGATATTCATAAACCTCAATAGCCTCATCTTTAGAAAGCAGGCGAAAAGCCAAAGCGTGCATCGCTTCCGGTAAGCCCTCAATCGCCTCGGCAATATCCGCAGGCTGCACAGGTACGAGAATAGCTTTTGCTCCCTGCAAGTCTCCCGCTTCTAGGAGCATTTGCAGCTGAGTCCGCACTAAATCTCGCAATTCCCTGCGTGAGACATTCTGGATGGTAGAGTTTAAATTGTTTGTCTCAGTCAAAGTCCACTTTCCTCAGCCAGTTTGAACAAGGTTGCTGCCCTTAGTCTAGGGGAAAGTGGGAATCTGCAACGTCAAACTTGTAATTTTTCCGACTTTGAGTAAATTGAAAAGTTTTGTAAATTAACAAAATAAGGTTTCGGAAGCTAATAATTCTTTGCGATCGCTGGATAGTCTACCTACAACAGCTTTACTCGAATAAGTATGATAATCGGGCAATTCTAACAGATTGTATTCCCTAGCTTAAATTCCTGACTGATGAGGCTTTTGCAAAACTTTTCGCTCCACTGACTTTAGATTACTACTATATCTCTGCTGGTTCTTGTAACAAAAATATGAATTTTTAGCTAATATCAAGCATAGATAAATAATTCTTGTTCAAATCTTTAAATGTTAAAATTTTCTTTACACAATTTTTATATAAATAATAACTATGCGGTTAAAAAACATGAGATCATCCGGTAGATTGGGAATTTTTATTTAAAAATAATTAAAACTTTGATATTCCTTTAAAAAGGTATAGATCAATGTGAATATTTAAACAAAGTTCCACAACAAAGATAGACATAACACGGTGATCTATTGTCAAATATATAATTGATTCATCTAAAAACAATCCCTAAACTTAAAAATGTAAATTCTCACTTTTAATTACCTAAGTATATATCTACCCCACTTGGGTCTTGCTTCGCCTCAACTTTATGCACCTGCACATTAGTGAGATTAGAGGCTCTGAAAAAAGAGAATTTATGAATTTTGATGCATGTAAATTCAGTTTGGCAAATTTACATGCATCAAAAACTCAGAAATTGGTCGGAAGGAAACAAAGATTCATAAGGGGTAATACACCCTTTGAGTAATCTCTAATATTTATTGGCATACACGTTTTTATATATACCTGCTTTTAGGGAAAATATAGCAAGGTATATTAATTCATCCTATTTTTATGTTGAGCCAAATAGATAGCAGAGTGGGAAAAATCAGCAAAGGAGCATAGATAAAATAAAATAATTATATCAGCAATTCACTGAAAGAGAATCAGCATTAATAAATATATCAATAGGCAAAGGATTAGCCTATAAATATATTTAAGCTAAAATAATTCCGAATTTTTTGTTGAAAATATTCAATATAAAACTAATCCGAAAGCATTGATTATGGAATTAGTTTTAGCACTATTGTGAGGCATATATCTCAATGAATGATTTACAGAAGCAAGGTCTTAACCAACAGTTGTCAACATCTCCAAGTCCAATAGATAGTAATAAATCATCTCTACAAACGATTGATCCGGCACAATCTAATATTTCGGCTCGGGCTAGCGCCAGTATGCTATCTCAGGGAGATGGACTCAAAGGAGAGTACTACGATAACATCGACTTCACCAACCTGAAGCAAACTCGCACAGATGCGACGGTGAACTTTAACTGGGGTGGTGTTTCTCCAGATCCGTCCATTGGTGCAGATACGTTCTCAGTGCGTTGGACAGGTCAGGTAGAAGCCAAGTACAGCGAGACTTACAATTTCTACACCACTGCTGATGATGGGGTGCGACTGTGGGTGAATGGTCAGCAAATCATCAATAAGTTTGTCAATCAATCCGCCACAGAACACAGCGGCGCGATCGCACTGGTTGCAGGTCAAAAGTACGAGATTAAACTCGAATACTACGAAAATCAGTACTCTGCTGTTTCCCAACTAGCTTGGTCAAGCTCCTCTCAGACCAAAGAAATCATTCCCCAGTCCCAACTGTATAGTAATGTCAACATACCTACACCTGGAAATGGCAACGGACTCAAAGGAGAGTACTACGACAACATCGACTTCACCAACCTGAAGCAAACTCGCACAGATGCGACGGTGAACTTTAACTGGGGTGGTGTTTCTCCAGATCCGTCCAT
>NZ_WBKL01000081.1:0-6994 GCF_015714705.1 Nostoc sp. NZL
CTACGGCACACTGTGTGAAAGCCTTAATTTTTACTGTGTTATAGTATAAATCATGCTATTTGGATTATTTCAGTATACGTGAAACTGCTGTAATGCTTATACAGCCTATATTTTAAGGATAAATATCATTAAAATATAGTTAGTAAAATTTACTAAAATTTAGTAACCACCATAAAAGCACCGGAAGAACCGAAATTTCTTTTGACCATCACGAATATTACGCTGATGACAAGATGTTGGTCGTCAGCAGTGATTTCCTTACCAGCGACGAGTCCAGAGAGAATAATGGCACATCAAATTGGGATAATCTCTTTTAGTCGTAAATATTTTTACCCCTGACCAAGATGCCAGCGCCTTTAAAAGTTGACATGTCACCAATAGAAGATCAAGCCCTACTAGCACTCACTCAAGCAAAAGGTATACCACCAAGAACTCAAAGTCGTGCCACTGTACTACGCTTATCAGCCGCTGGATGGACAGTGGTAAAGATCGCACAATACTTAAAATGGCATCCACAGACTGTACGCGACACAATTCATCGCTGGTACTGGGGCAAACTCGATAGTTTGTGGGATTGTTCGCGTCCGGGTCGCCGTCGCCGATGGCATAACCCAAATATGAAGTCTCTGCTTCAATTCAAAATATCTTTATTTAGCTATCAACTTATTTTTATTTTATTTTCTTACATCTCTTACATCTATTTAATGCTATTTCTCCACAGTCATGGCGTTTCTACTACTTATGCAGTCAAAATTTACAGGCAGTACAAGGATGAAGCACTCGCTACTCTCACCAGCAATCCCTACCAGTTAGCTGCTGACATCTACGGTATTGGTTTTCTGAGAACTGATAAAATTGCCTTTAATTTAGGAGTTGCGCCTGATAGTCAGTTCCGTTACCGTGCTGGTTTAATTCATGTTTTGAACGAAGCTGCTGCCGATGGGCATTGCTATTTACCCCAGCCAAAACTCATTGAGAATGTTATCAAACTGCTGACTACAGCAGATCACACACCCGAAGAAGATGCCCTCGTTGATATTATCAAAGACATGGCACTCAAGGATGACTTAATCCGCGAGAAAAGCGAAGACCAAACGCTGCTATGTTATCTACCAACCTACTTTCACACCGAACAGAATCTTGCTCAATTAATACAATCTAGATTTTGCCAACCAGTTGCACAAGATATGCCTCGTGTTCGCGCCTGGATTGAGCGCTTCACCAAGAGTCATAAAATCAAACTTTCACCACAGCAACGGCTAGCGGTAGAAATGGCTGCATATTCAAGGGTAATGATTCTGACTGGTGGCCCCGGTTGCGGTAAAACTTTCACCACCCACACCATAGTCTCTCTGTGGAAAGCAATGGGCAAATCTATCGCCTTAGCTGCGCCAACTGGACGCACTGCTCAACGCCTGAGTGAAATCACACAACTCGAAGCCAAGACGATACACTGCTTGTTGGAATTTGACCCAAAGACAATGGGCTTCTTACGCGATAATCAAAACCCTTTACCCCATACCGCAATTGTCGCGCTAGAAGCTAGTATGCTTGATTTGTTTCTGGCATCTTCTTTGGTAAAGGCGATACAATACGGTTCCCAACTACTGCTAGTGGGTGACATTGACCAGTTACCCTCTGTCGGTCCCGGTCAAATCCTTGCTGACTTGATTAATTCTGGTCACGTTCCGGTGGTGCGGTTGACCAAAGTATTTAGGCAAGCCCAACAGAGCGCAATTATCACCGCTGCTCACCAAATTAACCGAAGCCAGTTTCCCACAATTGAACCGATTTCCGATAATCCCCTGTCTGAGTGTCTGTGGCACGGCGGCGGTCATCACCCCAAACATGGTGTTAAAGCAATATCCGAAATCATCACAGACTTGATTCCCCGCCTGGGTTACAATCGGGCTACTGATGTGCAAGTGCTTTGCCCCATGTCGCGGGGTTTGCTTGGGACTCGTAACCTCAATACTGTATTGCAGCAGTTGATTAATCCGCCCAGTCCCGACAAAGTAGAGATTACCAGTGGCGGAAATTTATTACGAGAAGGCGATCGGATCATTCAACTGACTAATGATTATAATCACGAACTGTTTAATGGCGACTTCGGAATTATCAAGGCCATTGATCCTGAAGAGATGGAAGTTACTGTGCAGTATGGTAAGCATACTGTCGTTAGAACCAGAGCAGACTTAAATCAAATTGCCCTCGCCTGGAGCTTCACCATTCATCAAAGCCAGGTTTCAGAATATCCGGTAGTAATTCTGCCAATTTATACGCAGCCTTATATGATGTTGTCTCGTAAACAGTTGTACACAGCATTAACTTGTGCCAAGCAGTTAGCGATTGTCGTTGGTTCCAAGAAAGCGATATCCAAGGCTTTGCGTTCTACTGACGGCCAACTGCGATATACGCGATTGCAGCAGCGGTTGGAAAGCGCTTTCTTGCACCCGACGATTGCAATTTAGAAATGTTCAACAGTCGCTCATGGGGGAAATTCCCTTTCTGCGCGCTGCCTCACCGTATCAAGGATATTGTGGCTAGGTGACTATATCTTTAACGCTTTTCGCCCCCTGTCTCGTAAGCGACGGTGGGGCATTTCATTACTGGTAAGTGCCTTGGCAATTCTTGAGAAACTACTTCTCTAGCTCCCGTTTGCGGTTCTAGAAAAAAAAGTGTGTTAAACACAAAGCAATCAAACCACTCTCAAAAAATAAACTAAAAATGACTCTATAGTTTTATGGCGTGATAGCGCTTAAAAAGCAGTACACTGCGGCGTAAATAAACTTTGGAGGACGCTCTTTGACCTCTTGTATCATTTATTAACTATAAAGTCATTTTTAGTTTATTTTTTTCACCTACTTTTAGGTTTTTCAAAATAAATACCCTGCTGAACAATTGCATAACAGTATTGTGTTTGTCACGCTCCTCAGTATTAGAGGTGTACTATACGCAAAAATCGAGAAATTTTCAGTCGCTTGAGGGTGAGTTGAAACGCCCATTTTAAAGGACAATAAAAATCAGACACTATAAAACCAGACACAACTACAATTGTGTCTGATTATTAAGTGAGTAATAAAAATGACCCTCTCTCTTGTCCACATAACAGCGCATAGAAAGGCGATCGCTTCCTTGCCAGTAGCGCAGGCGGAGGCAAAGTTGATTGGGTTGTGGTTGGAAGGAAAAGCAGAGTCATCTATCATCTCTTACCGACGGTACACGAGGCGATTTCTGGAATTTTTGGACAAACCCCTCAAAAAAGTGACTTATGAAGACTTGGTAGAATACGCTTTGTACTTTGGGGACAATGCCCAAAGTACAAAGCGGATATACATTGCCGCAGCTAAAAGCTTGATTAGTTTCGCTCATAAAATTGGATATCTCCCTTTTAATGTGGGTATGGCGCTAAAACTCGGTGAACTGCCGGATGTAATCAACGAACGGTATCTGGATGAGGCTGATATTAAATTGTTGGTACGGGCAGCTTCTAAGCATTTAGCTGATGCTAAAACTCCTAAGCGACAGTACACAGCCAAAAGAAATTTGTTAATTATCAAACTCCTCTATCAGGCAGGGTTACGGGCAAGTGAAATTTGTGAGTTAACATGGGGAGATTTGACACCCCGTGGCGACAGTGGTCAGGTGTATGTTCGTAAAGCCAAGGGCAGCAAAAATCGGACAATTCTCATCAAGCCGAAGCTTTGGGCGGAATTAATGGAGTTCAAAGCTTCGGCTCACTCCAATC
Source organism: Nostoc sp. NZL (assembly GCF_015714705.1). Taxonomy (NCBI): domain Bacteria; kingdom Bacillati; phylum Cyanobacteriota; class Cyanophyceae; order Nostocales; family Nostocaceae; genus Nostoc; species Nostoc sp. NZL. Next base: position 3,749 of record NZ_WBKL01000081.1, read on the forward strand.
AAGCAGTGTTTCCAAGTCAAAAGGGGGGACATTTAGACCGTCAAAACTTGCACCCGATTGTCAAAGCAATTGCACAAGAAGCTGGATTAAGCGAACTGGTTTCGGCTCACTGGTTACGTCATGCCCACGGTTCTCACGCGATTGAGCGCGGGACTAATCCAGTGCTGGTGAAAGAAACTTTGGGTCACGCCAATTTAGCCATCACCGATCGCTATCTCAAAGCTAGACCTAATGACAGTAGCGCTTTAAACTTGATGGATCTTTGACCATTTTTTGAATTGTTTTGACATTTTGCATGACTTGTGAGAAGGTAGCCCAAATTGGAACCAGTGGCATAAATTGCTACCGGAAACGAAACAAAAAACAGCTTTCAAGTGCCAAAAAGATTTTTTCCCTAGCCAGCCCCCTCCATAGGCAACACCTCTTCACTTAGCAAGGTGTAAAATTCAGGAACTTGAGCTTCGACAAGTCGCAGTTCATTTGCCGCGATCGCTTCAAGTTCCAGTACCGTCTCCCAGCGCAAATCACTCTGCCATCGCTTGAAAATGCCTTTAATTGCCTCAACTCCACGAGAAATACCAGAGCGAAGTATTTCTACGCAATGAAGTAGAGTAATGCGATCAGTGAAGAGAGCAGAGGGGCAGGGGGGCAGAGGGGAAAGAACTTGTACAAATTTCTTCTTTATTCCTCAACTCCTCAACTCCTCTGCTCCTCTGCCCCTCTGCCCCCCTGCTCTCATCGGTAGTATCCTCCCCTTGGCAATGGGAGTTCCCTATAGCATCAAGGGGGGGGGATGGATACGGGCTGGTGATTTGGGTTTGCACTATACACAGCAGGGGTTTCGGCAGCATAATAGGTTCGATTTTCTTTTTGATTACGCTTCGTTTCACGATGAGCAATTACATGCATTGCAAATTCCAATTGCTCTTTATCTAAAGAGAAAAGTTTCACCTGTTGACCCCGCTTACCCTGCTTACGGAAGGTCAGTTTTAGCCCCAGCTGCTCGACTAAAGTTCCTAGCAACCAAATAGGCTTACAGTCACTGGGAATAGTAAACCCAAGAATTGCTTTAATGTGAGCAGCACAATGTATAGCGATCTCCCTCATCTTGAGTAAGGTGGTATCCGAGGCAGTAAATTCTTCACCCCTCACTAAACTTAAGAGAATCTGATGCAGTCCCAGGTTAAATCTAGCCAGCCACCGCGCCGAATAATTGCCCCAGTCGATGCACAAAGGTAGATTGTCGCGCTCGGTGCGGTCTTTTTGGGTGACAATTGTTGGTGGCGTAGGATAAGTTTGCCCAGTTTTGGGGTCAGTAAACGATTCTTCGGCTGGGGCTAAAATGGCCTCAAGTCCAGCAATTGCTCTAATTAAGCGGCCACCTTTATCCATTTCTACGAGCGATTCGGTTACTTCGATGCCGTAAGAATCAGAAATGCGGAATTTTTCGCATTCAAAAATTTCATTAGGGTCAAGGTAATCTTTGCTCTGACGGGCACGGTACTCGCTCAAAGTAATATTCTTGGCCTTGGCAACAGCCGAATTGTGGGCACGATCCAAAGCTTGTGCTGCTGCTTTAAGACTTTCAAGAGATTGAGGATCTGAATCACTGCCCACATATATAAATGTATTGCCCATTTCTGTGAGAAGCGATCGCAAATCATCACGCAGATTATTTAGAGAATAGTTACGGTTGCCAAGAATTTGGCAGTAAGCCTCAAGCGCCCAATCTTTCTCTGCGCCCCGCTTGCCTGTTTGACGATCAATCCGCAACAGAAAAGCGGTCATTTCATTGGTTTGGAGCAAGCGCTCTTTAATCTTGGTAGCATTGGTATCCTTGTAACCAAAGGGAGGACGTGGGGCCACCCAAATATGAAACGGGACTTTTGGACGATAACGGTACAGTTGCTGGGCGCACTCAGTAGCAGTTTGGGAAACGCCGTGAAACACACCAAATACTAAGTCAAAATGATACTCAGAAATATCGACACCAGTACCGAGACTGGGAGAGGTGAACAAGGCATCAAAGTTTTTGACGGCGTTGGTGATATCTTTGATGAAAGCTACATTCTCATCACTGCCAGAATTGTCAGAGTGAACCGACCAGATACGCCATTTTTTTGGTGTATGTGATTTTTCGGAGTTAGATTCTTCGTAGTTGATAGTAAAGGATTTGTCGAGTTTTTTGATAAAACGCTTACTGTCACTGGCAACCATGATTTTTTCACCAAGCATCAGCGCTGCCGAGATTTGGGCCACTAGGGCACTAGAATTATCCCCCTCGTACCAATAAATTGTACGTGAACCGTTTCGCCACTCGTTTTTGATAATGTACGGAACTTCCTCTTTTGGTCGCATGGAGCGGAAGAAATCCACAGTCAGGTCATCCATGTGTGCATCAGCGATGACGACCAGTGGCGCGTTGTATACTATATATTCCAGGACTTCAAGTATTGCTGCACGGTGTTGTTTGCAAGTATTACTGTGTAGTAGGTGGGTGAGGTATTGGCAGGCTTCATCTATAAATATGCAGCCGTAGGTGAGAGACTGAGTATTCAGCTTATGCAAGCTGTCAATAGTAATACTAAGAGATTGGGCCTGGGCTAAACCTGTGTAACCCAAGTCTGAATACATCGCCGTCTGCAAACGTTCGGCAAGATTTTTCAACAAGTTAACCCGATGTCCATTGTTGAGGAACCGCGCGTCGGGGTTTTGGTCACGCCACCAGCGCATGAGTTGGGTTTTACCAGTGCCCATATCGCTCCAGAGTACGACTAGTGGTCTGTCCCATTAATTTTGAGAGGGTTGAGAAACGAACCGCAAAGGACGCAAAGGGCGCAAAGGAAGAAAAATTAAGAATGAGTTTACCGATCATATTTAATGAGACAGACCACTAGTTGTGTCAAGTTCTAGTAATGCATGGGGGCAATCTCAACTAATAGCCTTGCGTCAGTGCAAGAATGTTGATGGAAAGGTGATGAGTTCAGGCGATCGCTACTTGCCAGCAGGTAGTCCGCTGTGTCCGGGAGATCAGATTCACCCAGAGAATGGAGCCACAGTTACAGTCGTTTGCTATTTAAATCGAAAAATTTTATACATTACAGCACTTGCGTCTATTATGAGGTACACTAGATTAAATATAAATACTTTTAAATGAAGTCATATTCTGTCGATCTACGAGAAAAAATAGTTGCAGCACATCTTGAGAAAAACATCTCAATCAGGAAAGTAGCTAACATATTTTCC
>NZ_WBKL01000086.1:0-31095 GCF_015714705.1 Nostoc sp. NZL
GCCTCTTTTCCATGCCCAATCCCCAATCCCCAATCCCCAGTTTTTATTGAGGTGGTGTCCAATTGCTCCAATCTTGAGGCTTAAGAAAGGTTTCATACAACTCGGCTTCGGGGGAATTAGGTTCTGGCTGATAGCCGTATTCCCAGCGCACTAAGGGTGGTAGAGACATGAGAATTGATTCAGTGCGTCCGTTAGTTTGCAGACCAAAAATAGTGCCTCGGTCATAAACCAAGTTAAATTCTACATATCGTCCCCGGCGGTAGAGTTGAAAATTCCGTTGGCGATCGCCATACTCCATCCCATGTCGCCGTTCTACAATTGGTACGTAGGCTGGTAAAAATGCTCTGCCACAGTCTTGCACAAAGGCAAACAAATCTTCCCAATTGCGGGTTTCTGGTGTTCCCACCTGATTGCTATGAATAGCCGCTTCCCCATTGGGATTTGGGCCGCGATATAAAGCACCTTGACCATCTTGGTAATCAAAAAACAGACCACCTACACCCCGTGTCTCATCACGATGCTTGAGGTAGAAATATTCATCACACCACCGCTTAAAAACTGGGTAATAGTCTGGGTGGTGTTTGTCACAAGCCTGTTTTAATGTCTTGTGTAAGTGTGCCGCATCTTCAGCAAAAGGGTAATAAGGTGTCAAGTCAAGACCACCACCAAACCACCAAACTGGCCCCGCTTCAAAGTAGCGATAATTTAGATGAACTGTGGGCACGTAAGGATTGTGAGGATGTAATACCATTGAAGTGCCCGTGGCATAAAAGCCATGTCCTGCGGCTTCAGGGCGTTGGGTTAAAATTGAGGCTGGCAAATGGGAACCCCAAACTTCAGAAAAATTTACACCTGCTTGTTCAAATATTGCACCTTCGCGCAGCACGCGCGATCGCCCTCCACCCCCTTCTGGGCGTTCCCAACTATCTTCATGAAACTTACCCACACCATCTAGTTTTGCCAATGATTCGGTAATTTCGTCTTGCAGCTGTTTCATAAACTGACTGACTCTAGTCTGAGCGTCAGTTGCTGGCAAAGATTTGGATGATTCTGCTGCTACGGTTGGTATTTGCGAGTTGGTCAACATAGATTCCCGAACCTAAATTACAATTTCCAGAAAGCCACAAATTTCTTATCTTAAAATTTGGGGGAAACACACGCCAACAATCAAGCTCTATTTGCCCAACCCGCTTTTTCTTACTGGTTAAGCATTTATACGATTGATGGGCATCATTAGAGTTATTTTCCCTCAAATGAGTATAGGCTTGTATGTTGTCTGAGTTTTTTTTGTTAATTTTAATGATTTCGCGCCCTTGTCCCCCACGCTCATTTGGTACTCCAAATCAGTGTGTGGAGCATGTCACTTGGAATATTCTGGTATAAACACTAGACTTTAGTCATAACCTGGAAGTATCAAGGGTTTGACTGGCCTGATCAAAACTTCTTTGCCGTAATATTATGTTGGCTGTTGGCATCTGCACCGAATCGAGGCTTGCTATGTTTAGGGCGTTTTTGAGAAAGAAAGTTTTAATTTAGGATATGAGCGTAGTTGCCCACAATACCAGAGTTACCAGAAAGTGTCTAGCGAGGAGGAGGATTAGGAAAATGCAAGGTTGGTTATCCAAATTCATCCACCGCAAACGTCGTCGGTTTTGCGCTTCTCTGGTGCGGACATATCGAGAGATTAGTTCTGCTTCTGTAGATGAACTGTGGCAAAAAGTTGCTGACTTAACGGATGTTTCCTGGCATCCACTACTTAAGAGTACTAACGTGCCCTATGGATTAGTACCAAAACCAGGATTGATTTTTCATGCTGTAACACGCTTTTCACCGATTCCCATCCGCATTTTTGTGGAGCGCGTCAATCATAAAGAGATGCTGAGTATCCGAGTACTGGCGATTCCTGGGATAGAGGAACGGGTAACTTATCAAGTAGAGTCAACGGTTTGTGGTACTTGTTTGTCTTATTCTGTAACACTACGCGGATGGTTATCGCCCTTGATTTGGTCTTTATCCCGTCCTTATGCAGACCGCGTAGCACGGTCTTTAGTAGAGGCAGTAGAAAAGACGGCGTTGCCAGCGGTATCTGGGAAGAAAAAATCCCTTAATAACAGTTGTTTTGATTTTTAGCTGATGGGGATTAGAGCTAGGGTACAAGTAACAGGTAACAGGGGAGAGATTATTCCCTATTACCTATTATTTTCTTATGTTCCCCATCCCTAAAGAAAGTTAAGATTCTATTAGGTAATAATGCCATTTGCTAAGTTTTATTACGGCAGTAACAGTGAAAACACTAAGCTGACCTTGCTTAAGAAAGCATCCAGTTAATAGCTAAGACGTTCTCCACAACTGTATTTATTCATTTTGAATTTTGAATTTTTATGTACGATGTCCTCGATTCCCGATCTGTCTTAGAAGTATTGCGACCAGTGGAAGACCCAGAACTCCGCAAAAGTCTGGTAGAACTCAATATGATTCGCAACGTCAAAATTGACGATGGTAAGGTAAGTTTCACTTTGGTGTTGACCACTCCCGCCTGTCCTTTACGTGAATTTATTGTTGAAGACTGTCAGAAAGCTGTCAAAAAGCTACCAGGGGTTACAGATGTAAGCATAGAAGTGACGGCAGAAACACCACAACAAAAAAGTTTGCCCGACCGCACTGGCATTTCTGGGGTGAAAAATATCATTGCTGTTTCCAGCGGCAAAGGTGGCGTTGGTAAAAGTACAGTGGCGGTGAATGTAGCAGTGGCTCTAGCCCAAACTGGGGCGAAAGTCGGCTTGTTAGATGCAGATATTTATGGCCCCAATGATCCCACCATGCTGGGTCTAGCTGATGCCCAAATTGTAGTGCGCTCAACTGAAACAGGTGACATCCTGGAACCTGCTTTTAATCATGGCGTTAAATTAGTTTCAATGGGCTTTTTGATTGACCGAGATCAGCCAGTAATTTGGCGAGGGCCTATGCTCAATGGTGTAATTCGCCAATTTCTCTATCAAGTGCAATGGGGAGAACTGGATTATTTGATTGTAGATATGCCACCGGGAACCGGAGATGCTCAGTTAACTTTAACCCAAGCAGTGCCGATGGCAGGAGCAGTAATTGTCACCACGCCGCAAAATGTAGCCCTGTTAGATTCTCGCAAGGGATTGCGGATGTTCCAGCAGATGAATGTCCCGGTATTAGGGATAGTGGAAAATATGAGCTATTTTATACCTCCCGACCAACCGGATAAGCAGTATGACATATTTGGTTCCGGTGGTGGCTCCAAAACAGCCGCTGAATTGGGAGTGCCACTGTTGGGGTGCGTACCGCTAGAGATTTCCACACGAGTTGGTGGTGACAGTGGTGTGCCTATAGTGGTTGGTGATCCAGATTCAGCTTCAGCAAAAGCATTAACAGCGATCGCTCTTACCATTGCTGGTAAAGTATCAGTTGCTGCCCTGACATAATTAATTTTAATTTCTATCTATGTCCTGGGAATACTAGGGACTGGGATTAGGGACAAGGGAGATGGGAATTGATTATTGTTCAATGCCCCATGCCCTATGCCTAATACCCCAACACTTAAATTTAAAATCTAAAAAGCTAAAGTCTAAACTGGCACAATGTTGTTAAAACGATCGCTCCCCAAAATTCGCTGGAAGTCTTGGGTTAAGCCCTGGCAGCATATAGATTGGCTACTTTTTTGTTTGCCGATTGCTGTCAGTATCTTTGGCGGACTGATGATTCTCAGTACGGAACTGAAGCAGCCAGTAACTGACTGGTGGTGGCACTGGATGGTAGCGGGTATCGGCGTGCTTATAGCCCTGTTTTTATCTCGTATCCGTTACGAACTTTTGATGCAGTGGCACTGGGTAACTTATGCACTAACGAACTTCAGCTTAATCATAGTGATGATTGCTGGTAGTAGCGCCAAAGGGGCACAGCGGTGGATTAGTATCGCCGGCTTTAACGTGCAACCCTCAGAATTTGCCAAAGTCGGCATGATCATCACCTTAGCTGCTTTGCTACACAGGCGCACTGCTTCTACCCTCGAGGGTGTTTTCCGCGTTCTGGCAATCACTGCTATACCTTGGGGATTAATATTTTTACAGCCAGATTTAGCAACATCAATGGTTTTTTGTGCGATCGTCTTAGGAATGCTTTACTGGGCAAATGCTAACCCAGGCTGGTTAATTCTGATGATTTCTCCTGTGGTTGCTGCCATTTTGTTTAGTATATCTTGGCCTTTATCCGAGCCGATAGTTTTATTCAAAGAACTATCTTTTGGCCCATTAGGGATAGTTTGGTCAGTTGCGATGGCTATTGTGGGCTGGCAAACTCTTCCCTGGCGGCGATTTGGTTTGGGCACTATCGGTGCGTGGACTTTAAACATACTGGGTGGCGAATTAGGAGTCTTTGCCTGGAAGCATATTTTGAAAGAGTATCAAAAAGATCGGCTAACTGTATTCATGAATCCCGATCATGATCCACTCGGCGCTGGATATCACCTAATTCAATCTCGCATTGCCATTGGTGCTGGTGAAATTTGGGGATGGGGTCTGTTCAAGGGGCCAATGACGCAACTGAATTTCGTACCGGAACAGCATACAGACTTTATTTTCTCCGCAGTGGGGGAAGAATTTGGTTTTGTCGGTTGTTTGGTAGTGCTGTTTGTCTTCTGCTTAATTTGCTTCCGTCTACTGCATGTTGCCCAAACCGCCAAAGATAACTTTGGTTCCTTGTTAGCTATTGGCGTTTTGTCCATGATTGTGTTTCAGCTGATTGTGAACATTGGCATGACTGTTGGTTTAGCGCCTGTGGCAGGAATTCCTCTACCTTGGATGAGTTATGGGCGTTCTGCTATGCTGACCAACTTCATTTCCTTGGGAATAGTAGAATCGGTAGCAAATTTTCGGCAAAGACAGAAGTATTATTGATTCGTCATTAGTCATTTGCACTTCCCCAAGGACTAATGACTAATAAGAAGTATTAAGCTATTAAAAGGAAACAAGCGAGGCTAAAAACATGATTCTGCCTGGAGCAACTGTTCGCGTCAATAATCCCGCAGATACCTATTATCGCTACGAAGGACTCGTGCAACGGGTGAGTGATGGCAAAGTAGCCGTATTATTTGAAGGTGGTAACTGGGATAAATTAGTTACCTTCCGTCTAAGCGAATTGGAACTCGTAGAGACCACAGCCGGACGTAAAAAAGCCAAATAAGATTAGTCATTAGTCATTTGTTCTTTGTCATTTGGCAAAAACTAATGACTAATGACCCTTACGGGTGACGCTCGTGCCTCGCTAGCGCAGCGCTAACGCCAGTCACTCATGGGGGAAACCCCCATGAGTGACTGGCGTCTCCCCTTGGGAGAAGACCGCGCTGGCTCACCAATGACTAATGACTAAATTACTATGCGCCTCCCTCTACCACAGTTTGCTACTGGCGATCGCCATCCCAACCACATTGCGGAGGTGATTGAGACTACGAGTACAGAATTTTTAGCTCAGTGTTTGGAACCAGAAGATTTGAGCTTTCCCTCCATGCCACCCTTTGGTAGTTGGGTCTGTTCTGTAGATGAAGAATCGGGTAATCAAGTTTATGCTGTGGTATATTATGCCACAACTATGCCGATAGATTCCGTACACCGGGCCAGAGCTTTGGGGTTGTCATTACAAGACTTACGCGAGGAACAACCTCAGATATTTGCCATGCTGAGAACAGAATTTCGAGCTGCGATCGTGGGATTTGAACTATCTTCGCAAAATCAAAGTTATAACCAAAGAGTATATCAGTATCTACCACCCCGTCCCCCGCAAATTCATCAAGCTGTTTATCGGTGTGAACCAGAAGCTATCATTAAATTTACAGAAGAACTAGATTTTTTGCGGACACTCCTTTGTATTAATGGTGCGCCAGTAGAGTCTTTGACCGCAGCCGCCATTCGAGATGTATACCAGTTACGCAAAGCTGACCGAGAATGGCTAATTAAAGCTGGACGTAGCCTGAGCGTGCTACTTAAAGACGACTACGATCGCTTGCGGTTCATTTTGAGTCAAATCCATCCGTAGGTAGTTAGTTCTGAGACAATTGCCTAGTTAGTGTAAGTTAAGATATTTGATTTTTCGTCAGGTGGCTTCTCCATTTATTTATATCGATCAAGCGATCACCCCTAAGGTAATCGCAGTTTTACCATAGCCCCTTCAATTCCTACCTATGGAACTCATATCACAAGTTCTTGCTATGGAACCAACTTCCCAAGTTCTTGGCAAGGAACCAATTGTTCCCTTTGCTATTTTGCTGGTGGTCATCTTAGTTATACCCATCATATTTGAGCGGCTAAGATTACCAGGATTAGTGGGTTTGGTTTTCTCAGGGCTAGTACTTGGGCCCTCAGGCTGGAATCTATTTCAGTCTGACTCACCGATGATTAATCTGCTATCAGATATTGGGTTAATATACTTGCTGTTTGTCGCCGGGCTAGAAGTTGATCTAGAAAAGTTTCGCCAGCAAAAAAGTCGTGCCTTTGGCTTTGCTAGCTTGACTTTCAGTATACCCCTGGTGGTGGGAACCTTAGTAGGGCTGATTTTAGGCTATGGCTGGAATACATCAATATTAATTGGCTCTTTATTCGCTTCCTATACCCTTTTGGCATATCCCATAATCAGCCGTTTGGGAGTGGTAAACAACGAAGCTGTTACTGTCACCATTGGAGCTACGATTTTTACAGATATTGGCGCAGTACTAATTTTAGCCATCTGTGTAGCTATCACTCATGCTGGAGCATTCAGCTTTGCTAAACTACTCACCTTGTCGGGTTGGTTAACTATTTACTCTGTTGCCGTTGTCACAGGCTTTGATTGGGCAGGCAAAGAATTTTTCAAACGGTCTGGAGACGACGAAGGAAACAAGTTTTTGTTTGTGTTGCTTTCTGTCTTTCTGGCAGCTGTGGGCGCTCAATTGATTGGGGTAGAAAAAATTGTTGGTGCCTTTTTAGCGGGTTTGGCAGTGAATGAAGCTGTAGGTGAAGGCCCAGTCAAAGAAAAGGTGGTATTTATTGGCAGTGTGCTATTCATTCCCATTTTCTTTGTTGATCTTGGTTTGCTGATCAATTTACCTGCTTTTGTTAACAACCTGGACACACTCAAGTTAACGCTGTTGATGATAGTCGGTTTGATTGTCAGTAAATTAATTGCAGCTTTGTTCACAAAATTGGTTTACCGCTATAACTGGCAAGAAATGCTAACCATGTGGTCGCTATCACTTCCCCAGGTTGGTACAACGTTAGCAGCAACGTTAGTGGGATATCGGGCAGGGTTACTGCCACTAGAAGTATTACACAGCGTCATTGTCTTAATGGTTGTCACATCAACCTTGGGGCCGTTGATGACTAGTCGAATAGCTGTTGGTTTGAATTCCTCACCAGCCGAAGATTCAGCACTGCCTCTACCCGATCAAAACGCACCAGAGACAAACAGTGCTTTTACTATAGTCGTACCTGTCTATAATCCTCAGACAGAGCAGTATTTGATTGAAATGGCGGCGTTATTAGCGCGTCAATCAAAGGGAAAAATTATACCGCTTGCGATCGCTAATGCTGCTGCTCAGATGGATACACCCCAGTTAGAAGCCTCTTTACAACGGAGTGAGCGGTTATTAACCAAAGCCACGGCACAAAGTCGAGTATTAGGCGTAGCGGCAGAACCAGTGCTGCGAATTGATGATGCTTTTGCTCAAGGAATTAGCAGAGCCGCTCGTGAACAAAAGGCTAATTTAATTGTTATGGGTTGGGGTAAACGAACTGGGCTGCGAGCGCGTTTATTTGGGAATGTGATTGATGGTGTGCTTTGGGCATCCCATTGTCCAGTAGCGGTGACACGTCTAGTAGAATCACCGAAAAAAATTCAGCGCATCTTAGTACCAATAGAAAATTTAACAGCTCCTACATTACAGCCTGTGCAATTTGCCCAGATGTTGGCAGAGGCAAATCAGAGCCACATTACTGTGCTGAATGTATGCGATCGCCGCACTAGTTCCAGTAAAATTGCTTGGAGGCGATCGCATCTTTCCCTACTGGTATCTAAATTAGCTTTGAACAATGCCCCAGAAATTCAAATTATCGCTCATGAAAATGTTGCTCAAGCAATTTTGCAGGCAGCACGATTATATGATTTAGTAGTTTTACCTTTTATACGTAATCGTACCAGTCCTGGAGGGTTAGCCATTAGCGATGTCACAACCCAGTTAGCCGGACAACTCACCTGCTCTATTGTCATGCTTGGAGAACCGCAACGCAGCCAAACCACAAATGTAGTTATTTCTAACACGGTTACTGGCATTACATCTGCTGTATGATATGAGGCATACTTTAGTCCACTCACCTGAGCTTAGGCTGCCTTGGCGTAGCCATAGCACTGGCAATAAACTTTGCAACAAATGAATCAGCGTAGGTGCTGAAAACAGTCGTAACTGTAAAAACACTTTATATTGTTGAAGATTTGATGAACTTAGATGGAAGACTGACAATTTTTAGACAATGTTTGTTATTTTTCTAGTTAAATTGTTAAGGAAAGTAGGTAAAAATATCACAAAAGTACAACCGTAGAATAATAGGTAAGTTCAAGAACACTTTTTGATTAAGCCTTGTTAGTTTTTCGTTCTGTATTTTTGTCCCCAAGCTGGGTAATCTAAAAGATAAGTGCAATAGCTACTGAAAATATCTGTAACTAACTGGGAAACTATGAGAATTTTGGTGACGGGCGGTGCTGGGTTTATTGGTTCCCATCTCATCGACCGACTAATGACCGATGGGCATGAAGTAATATGCTTGGATAATTTTTACACTGGTCACAAACGGAACATCATTAAATGGTTAGATAATCCGTACTTTGAACTGATCCGCCACGATATTACCGAACCAATTCGGTTGGAAGTTGATCAAATTTATCATTTAGCTTGTCCTGCCTCACCGGTACATTACCAGTACAACCCAGTTAAAACCGTTAAAACCAACGTGATGGGAACACTGAATATGTTGGGGCTGGCTAAACGGGTAAAAGCTAGGTTTTTCTTGGCTTCAACTAGTGAAGTATACGGTGATCCAGAAGTTCATCCCCAAACTGAAGAGTATAGGGGTAGCGTTAATCCCATTGGGATACGTTCATGTTACGACGAAGGAAAAAGAATTGCTGAGACTCTAGCATTCGATTATTACAGGCAAAATAAAGTTGATATTCGAGTTGTTCGGATATTTAACACCTACGGCCCAAGAATGTTAGAAAACGATGGTCGGGTGGTGAGCAACTTTATTGTTCAAGCCTTGCGGGGTAATCCTTTAACCGTGTACGGTGATGGATCACAAACTCGTAGTTTTTGCTACGTTTCCGATTTGGTAGAAGGATTCATCCGTCTAATGAATGGCGACTACATTGGCCCAGTAAATTTGGGCAATCCTGGTGAATACACGATTTTACAATTGGCACAAGCTGTGCAAAATATGATCAACCCAGACGCGCAGATTAAGTTCGAGGCACTACCTTCGGACGACCCCCGCCGTCGCCAGCCTGATATCACAAAGGCAAAAACTTGGTTAAATTGGGAACCAACCATTCCTCTGCAAGAGGGGTTAAAACTAACAATAGAAGATTTTCGCGATCGCATTCAAAGCGATGTCAATAATTCAACCACCTGAGTGGCACCTAGCGTCGCTCTGAATTTTCATGCAGGCTTTACCCTATCGGTAGCTAGTATGCTTGGTGGCTGAGTTTTATGTCAGTGTCTAAGTGTCATATTCAGACTTCTTTTTGAAGACTAACCCCTAAAAAAGTGAGGAGTTAAAAAATGCGTGTTTGCGTGATTGGTACTGGTTACGTTGGTTTAGTTACAGGTGCTTGCTTGGCTCATATTGGGCATGATGTCATTTGCGTAGACAACAACGAAGAAAAAGTTAAGTTAATGAAGTCTGGGCAGTCCCCAATTTTTGAACCGGGACTCTCGGAAATTATGCAGTCTGCCATTCAAACAGAGAAGATTCATTTTACTAGTGATCTCGCTGCTGGAGTTTCCCACGGAGAAATTCTGTTTATTGCTGTGGGAACGCCACCTTTACCCACTGGTGAAAGTGATACTCGTTATGTTGAAGCTGTAGCTCGTGGGATTGGCGAAAATCTCAACGGTGGTTATAAAGTCATAGTGAATAAATCTACCGTACCCATTGGCTCAGGTGACTGGGTGCGGATGCTTGTTCTAGATGGTGTTGCTGAACGTCAGAAAACATTGGTACCCGCAGGCGGGGTGTCGAGTGATGATAAATTACCTGAGTTTGTAGCCGAGTTTGATGTGGTGAGCAATCCAGAGTTTTTGCGCGAAGGTTCGGCAGTTCACGATACCTTCAACCCGGATCGCATTGTACTAGGAGGCAATAGTCAAAAAGCAGTAGCCTTAATGCAACAACTGTACGCCCCAATTGTGGAACGCAAGTACGCTGATGATCAATCTTTACCTCCTGTGCCAATTTTGGCGACAGACCTGAGTTCGGCGGAGATGATCAAATATGCCGCTAATGCCTTTTTAGCCACTAAGATTAGTTTTATTAACGAAGTTGCTAATATTTGCGATCGCGTTGGTGCTGATGTCACCCAAGTAGCCAGAGGTATTGGTCTAGACTCCCGCATTGGTAACAAGTTTTTACAAGCTGGTATTGGTTGGGGCGGTTCTTGCTTCCCCAAAGATGTCTCCGCCCTGATTCACACTGCTGATGATTATGGCTATGAAGCCCAGCTAATGAAAGCTGCTGTCAGTGTCAACGAACGTCAGCGGTTGATTGCTTTGGAGAAACTCCAACAAGTTTTGAAAATTCTCAAAGGCAAAACAGTCGGACTACTCGGACTGACCTTCAAGCCAGATACCGACGACTTGCGCGATGCCCCAGCACTCATCCTAATTGAGCAGCTAAACCGACTGGGAGCCAAAGTCAAAGCCTACGACCCCATTATTTCCCAAACAGGTATGCGTCATGGTCTTTCTGGGGTGTTAGTAGAAACCGATGCTGAAAGACTAGCTGATGGCTGCGATGCTTTAGTACTCGTGACCGAATGGAAGCAGTTCAGCACTCTCGACTATGTGAAGATGGCAAAATTGATGGCCCACCCCGTTATCATTGACGGTCGTAACTTCCTCGATCCCGAAGCAATGATCCGGGCTGGATTCCAATATGTAGGCGTGGGAAGATAGATATTTAGGAGTTAGGAATAATCAATTACTCCTAACTCCATTCAAAACTTAAAGATTTACAGTACCGTCCAGAGTGATCTAGGCGGTATTTAATTTGTTTTAACTTTACCTTGCTTTTTTGCGTGACAATATATCAAGCGCTATGTGGAATACGTTCGATTTCAGCATATCCACTGAAAATAAGTTTTTGACCTTCAGTTTCTAATCGGTTGAGCCGCATTTTCACTCCATCAAGGTCAAAACGATCCAAATCGACCATATTATCTAAAATTTCTACCAGTGCCACGCTTAAGGTTTGCGAGATTTCCCGTTGTGCTTCTGGTACTTGATCAAGTTCGATTTTTGGATCTTTGAAAGAAACCCGCCTCCGTCTTTCAATGCCTATAGTTAGGATCATGCTCAGGGGTACAAGTTCGCCATTATTTAAATCTGCTTTTGCTACAAGCTGTAAGCGATTTTCTGGCAATAGCTGTACCTGGACTTCCGTAAAGGAGACTGGTTCACCGCCAGATAATGCCGTCAGTGATGGTACGGTGAGGTTAAGCAGGCGCTTTTTCACCAGTTCCGCATTAAAGGCTTGGTTTATGCCCTCTTCTGATAAAATTACTTGAGCGATCGCTTGAGTAGGTTGCTTAAGACTGAGTTTGCCACTTAAAACCGAGCCGAAGTCAATTGCCACCGCATCGGTTTCAAAAGACATCTCCTCAACCGCGAAATCTCTCCGAATCACCAAGCCCTGACCGCTCATTTTGAAGCTATCAATGCTGCCTTGCAACAGTTTGCTGGAGGGATAGCAGCGCACAAAGACTTCTACTGACTCGCTTTGGGTAAACAGGTGGCGAATCGTTTGGCTGGCGACTGTATTGAGCATCCGCTCTCCCCAATCAGTGCCTTTAGGATCTGTTAAACCAGTAAGTCCGCCGAACATGTGGTTTTGGGTCTCTAGAAGTTCTTTATACTTTTGTAACAAATCGTGAAGAATACAGCAAGCGATCCCGTGATTAATTGTGCTGATGGATAGGAGTTGGATAGCTGATGGTTGATGTAGTGGTGTATTAAATATTACTCCTGACAAAGATGCTGAAGGACGTAAAAACAGGTCAAATATGTTCTGTTTAGGAATGTAGACGGGAAATGCAGTAGAAGTATGGCATTTCAAGCGATGAAAACTGAGTCAGATGTTGACGTTAATATAGAATTTCTGCAAAAAAAGTTATCAATAACTTATTGGTGGGAATACTTGAACTAAGACATCAGACAGCTTCTCAGCACTGCTAACCATAACACAGCTAAATCTAGTCTAGCTGATTACGTAAGAGCAGTTTGGGTTGAATGAAGTTTTGATAGCTACAGTTAGTTTCCCAATAATATGCTAGAACCATGAAAGCTACTCAAACCAACTTTCTCAACTTCTTAGAAGGCAACAAACAATTAATAATTCCTATCTATCAACGTCCTTATAGTTGGACAATTACTCAATGCCAGCAGCTATGGAATGATATTTTGCGTGCTGCTAATGAAAATGAAATTTCAGGACATTTTATTGGTTCATTAGTTTACATGGTAGATACTGTGTACCTAACAGCAGTAATACCTAAATTATTAGTTATTGATGGTCAACAACGTTTAACAACCCTTTCATTACTACTTTCTGTTTTAAGTAAAGCTATTAGAGCAAACAATGAAGAAATTGATATTAGTTCTGAAGCGCTAGAGGATTTTTATCTTTTCAATAGACATGCAAAGGCTAGTGAACGATACAAGTTACTTTTAAATCAAAAGGATAGAGAAACTCTAATTCGGCTTCTAGAAGATACAGAAATACCTGACGACAAATCTCAGCAACTTGTTGATAACTACCGATATTTTGAGACTCAAATTCGTAAACTAGATATTGACCTCAATAGCTTGTACCGAGGTATATGCAAGTTAATGATTGTAGAAATTTCTCTAGAGCGCGATCGTGACGATCCACAATTAATATTTGAAAGTCTAAATTCTACAGGACTTGAGCTTTCGGAAGCAGACAAGATTCGGAACTATGTACTGATGAAACGTCAACCGGAAGAACAGAACGAAATCTACAATCTCTATTGGCATCCAATGGAGAAAATCTTTGACAAAACGGTAAATTCTGAGCTATTTGACCGCTTCATCCGCGACTATCTGACCATCAAATCTAGATCAGGAACTATTCCTAATATTAGAGATGTCTATAGTAGCTTTAAGCTTTATGTACAAGGTAAAAAAGATACTTTAATTAAAGAGATAGTAGCGGATGTTTACCATTACTCTAAATATTTTACAAAGTTAGCTACATCTCAAGAACCTGACCAAGAAATTAAGCAGTTAATTACGGATATTAATACTCTTAGGGTAGATGTTGCCTATCCATTTTTAATAGAAGTTTATGATGATTACGATCAAAATAAAATAGCACGGCAAGAATTTATCAGCATTCTTAGACTTGTGGAAAGCTATGTATTTAGACGGAGTATATGTGGCATTTCTACTAGCTCTATGAACAAGAGCTTTGCCACTTTAAGCCGAGAAATTGACCGAAACAACTACCTAGAAAGTTTACAAATTGCTTTGAGTGGTAAAAAGAGTTACAAAAGATTTCCAGGTGATGAAGAGTTTCGTCGAGAGTTGATAGTTAAGGATATTTACAACTTTCGCGGTTGCAACTATCTACTTCGTAAATTAGAAAATTATGAGCGCAAAGAATTAGTCAATGTTGAAAAATATACTATTGAGCATATCATGCCACAAAATCCCAATCTTTCTTTAGAATGGCAGGTAGATTTGGGAGAACAATGGAAAGAAATTCGAGCTAAATATCTACACACTATTGGCAATCTAACTCTAACTGGATATAACCCTGAGTTGAGCGATCGCCCGTTTATAGAGAAGCGGGATAAAAAAGATGGTGGATTTGCAGATAGTCCTCTACGTCTGAATCGGGGGTTGCAGCATCTGAAACAGTGGAATGAAACAGAAATCAATAAAAGAGCAGAATTATTAGCAGATATGGCTGTTAAAGTTTGGTCTTCTCCATGTATGTGAAATTAGGGGATCGCAATCTCTACACAAAAGTGCGATCCCCTACGGTGGGCGGGTACGCCATCGCAGCACATCCATTAATCATGAGGCTACTTGGTAAATTGCAGGTCGATATCTTGGTTCAGGAGTTGGTTTACCCTCCACTTTGGCAGCATCTAACCATGCTGCTTTTGCTTGCAAGACTTCACGAAGTGCGTAGGCGCAGCCCGCCGTAGGCATCGCACCCTTTCCTACCTCGTCAACAACTTTCGTCGCAGATTATCCAACGCTGCATTTGCACTCACATGACGAATTAGAGCGCGTCCTCGCACTGTACCAAATTGATACTCAAAACTTGTTACTTCATCCTTTGGCCCAGCTAAACCAATGTAAACTAAACCCACCGGCTTAGTATCTGTCCCTCCGGTTGGGCCAGCAATACCAGTGATACTCAATCCCCAAGTGGTTGCAAGGCGGGTTTTTACCCCAACTGCCATTTGCTCTGCAACGATCGCACTTACCGCCCCAAATTTATCTAAATCCTCCTGGTTAACCCCCAGTAGCCCAACCTTCACGGAATTATCATAAGAAATTACTCCACCCCAAAAGTAATCAGAACTCCCAGAAATCTCAGTCAACATTTGCCCTAAACCGCCACCAGTGCATGATTCTGCCACCGAAAGCGTTTCTTTTGATGCCCGCAATAACTGACCAACCACGGAAGCAAGAGTATCATTATTAACGCCGTAAAAATCCAATCCGGCAATTTCTGTAAGTTGTTTTTCAATGGGCGCAATTAGGTCTTCTGCGGCTGCTTCTGAAGTGGCTTTAGCAGAGACTCGCAATCTTACTTCCCCCTTACCTGCATAAGGCGCTACTGTCGGATTTGGTAACTTCAAATAAGAAGAAACTTTTTCCGCCAAAGCAGATTCACCAATACCCCAAAACTTTAAACTCCGGCTGTAAATAATTTCTTTACCCCAACCTTGACTTTTGAGAAATGGCACGACTGTTTCTTCCCACATCAGGTGCATTTCACTGGGAACACCGGGAAAGGTAAAAATCGTGGTTTCAGGGCGAGGTTGCCAAATGATACCAGGTGCTGTTCCAGTGGGGTTGGGGAGAATTTCTGCACCTTGGGGAATCAAAGCTTGCTTGCGGTTACTTGGTGACATAACCCGACCACGTTGGGCGAATTTTTGGGTTATGTCTTCGATGATCTCAGAGCTTTCTACCAACGGGACTTTGAAAAAATCAGCGATTGTTTCGCAGGTGAGGTCATCTGGTGTCGGGCCGAGTCCACCAGTGAAAATGAGAATTTGCGCTCTGGAAATAGCAATTTCTATAACTTGCTTCAACCGTTCTGGATTATCTCCAACCACTGTTTGATAGTAGTGGGGGATACCTAGCTGCGCTAATTGTTGCGCCAAAAATTGAGCATTGCCGTTGAGAATATCTCCTAGCAGCAGTTCAGTACCAACACAAATAATTTCTGCACTCATTAGGAATAGTTAGGAGTTAGGAGTTAGGAGTTAGAAGTTAGAAGTTAGGAGTTAGGAGTTAGAAGTTAGGAGTTCAAAACTTAAAACTCATCACTCCTAACTATTAACTCTTAACTATGATCTCAGGCTAGGGCTGGTACAGGAATTTCCAGGTGGGGATATAAGGGGAAGCGATCACACAATGCTGCTACCCGTTGCCGACAATCTTGGGTTACTACGTCGGAATCTGGAGAAAGCAGGCGATCGCTAATAATATTTCCAATTTCAGTAAATTCTGCTACTCCTAAGCCCCGTGTGGTCATTGCAGGCGAACCTAACCTCAGTCCACTGGTAACAAATGGCGATTGCGGATCAAAGGGAATAGTATTTTTGTTAGCAGTAATATTCACAGTACTGACTAGCTGATCTGCCTGCTTACCAGTTAGACCGACAGAGCGTAAATCCACGAGAATTAAATGATTGTCAGTGCCATTTGACACTAACTTTAAACCTCGATTTTGTAGTTGTTCTGCCAAAGCACGAGCATTTTCAATCACTTGGGCAGAATAGGTTTTAAACTCAGGCTTCAGGGCTTCTCCAAAAGCTACTGCTTTACCAGCAATAACGTGTTCCAATGGCCCGCCTTGGGTGCCAGGGAAAACAGATTTATCTAGCTTTTTACCTAATTCTGCATCGCTGGTCAAGATTAAACCACCTCTAGGTCCGCGTAGAGTCTTATGGGTAGTTGTTGTTACTACATGACAGTGAGGAATGGGATCGGGATGAAGACCAGTAGCAACTAAACCAGCAATGTGAGCAATATCGGCAAGTAAGTAAGCGCCGATTTCATCAGCAATACTACGGAATTTTTCAAAATCAATTATACGGGGATAAGCCGAATAACCACAAATCAAGAGCTTAGGACGCTCCCTCAGCGCCAGCTCCCGAATTTGATCGTAGTCAAGTTGTTCTGTTTGTTGACTGACACCGTAGTGGCTAACTTGGAACCACTTACCTGAGACATTTACAGGTGAACCGTGGGTGAGATGTCCCCCATGAGACAAATCCATCCCCATAATTTTGTCTCCTGGTTCTAACAGCGACAGGAACACTGCAAAATTGGCTTGGGCGCCAGAATGAGGTTGCACATTCGCATGAGCAGCGCCAAATATCTGTTTAGCGCGATTGATCGCTAGTTGCTCGATTTTGTCGATAAACTCACAACCGCCATAATAGCGTTTACCAGGCAATCCCTCGGCATATTTATTTGTCAGTACCGAACCTTGAGCCGCCAGTACAGCGGCGGAAGTAAAGTTTTCACTAGCAATCAACTCTAAGTGGTCTCGCTGACGCTGTAGTTCGTCGTTGATTAACTCCGCGATCGCTGGATCGGTGGAGGCAAGAAAGTCTGAGTTAGTCTTAGTCACTTCAATTATCCTTGTGGAAATTTGTACAACGGCTGATTTTGGTTGGGCGCAGCACCTAACAGTCCACTCTCAAGAGTCTATAGCCCAAAGTCTATAGTTCAATGATTTTTGACTGCTCTACACAGGCGATTAATCGTCTCCGTACTATTGAGGTTTATTTGTGCCAACTTATTTATTATTAGACGATTAATTATCATAACGTTGCTTTATGAAGCTGCGCTAAATAAAGCGTCTCTCTGTAGGACAAAAAGCTGAACGTTTCGGCAATTGACTGTGCGTAATACGACGCTTGCGGAACATGACTGTGAAGCTCTACCCTGGAAAACTTAAGCAGTCGAGATTCTTGACAAATGAAAAATTTTTTGAAACTTACCTTTAACAACGAACAAACAGCATTAGCTATTCGAGTTAATCAACAAACTGAATTACCAGATGCTCTTGAGCGAATAGGGCTTGGCGGTTCGCGTCCTGCTTTAGTAGTGGTGGGGGGTGCAAGTAACATTAGTGAAGCTGACTTTCTCCGCATTCAACGGTTGTTTACGGAAGTTTTAGCCCCCATCGCCGAAAGTTTGGGGGCTTATGTTGTGGATGGAGGTACGGATGCGGGAGTCATGCAATTGATGGGTCAGGCTCGTACCCACATAGGTGCTAAGTTTGCTTTGATTGGTGTGACTCCCGAAAGCAAAGTGGTTTTACCTAATCAACAAGAACCTGCTGCTGATTTGACACCGTTAGAGCCAAACCATACTCATTTTATACTAGTTCCTGGCAATAATTGGGGCGATGAGTCTCCTTGGATATCTGGCGTTGCAACTGTACTGGCCAATAAGGCACCTTCGGTAACTGTACTTTTAAACGGTGGTGAGATTACTTTTGAGGATGCGTTTTCTAGCGTTAATACTGGAAGGTTAGTTGTTGTGATTGCTGGTAGTGGTAGAACCGCAGATATACTTGCAGATGCTTTGCGTGGACAGGCTACCGATGAACGAGCTAAAAAATTAGCGAAATCTGGTACATTACAATACATCGACTTAATCGATATAGAGAAGGGAGTTGAAAACTTAAGCAAAACAATTCAAAATTTGCTTTCTAATTAGGAGTTAATAATGGCAAAAAAAGATAGTTATCAGGAATTTTTAAAGGAAGATTTTAACCAGTTATTTGAAGGTATGAAGTTAGGCGATGTGCAAAGACATTTTTTGCGATCGCGCTGGTTAGACCAAGTACTATGGATGGAAGGTAAGGCAAATTTCTCACGCGATCGCCACTATTTTTGGCGGATAACAACTATTATTGGTGGTGTAATTCTCCCAGCGTTAGTAAGTTTAAACATTAACAGTAATCTACAAGTTAACAATAATAGAGCCAGGGATCTCATTCTCTGGTCAACTTTTGGTTTAAGCCAAATAGTTGCTATTAGTGCTGCCATTGAAGAGTTTTTTCACTATGGAGAACGTTGGCGGCACTATCGCCGGACAGTCGAATCTTTGAAAACCCAAGGATGGCAATTCTCACAGTTGACAGGGCCTTATCGTAATTATACAACCCATGAACAGGCGTTTAATGTTTTTGCAGGTCATGTAGAAGATATTATCCAACGAGATGTGGAAATATATGCCACTCAAGTTGTACAAGAAAAGAAAGAAGAACAACAGAGTCAGGAAAACTATTTTCTGATGCCAAATACAAAGATAACCAATTTGGAAGAAAAGAAAGAAGAAGAATAAAATCAATAAACCAATATACAGCAATAGTTTGGGGTTTGGAGCAAAATTTGCTCTAGTTACCTTCTTTTTAAGGATGGTTAGGGAGGATAAAGAATTAATCCAAACGTATTGATTTAAAACCACTCTCATCTGCGTTGGCGCAGCCCGCCGCAGGCATAGCGAGGAGATAGAAATTATCACTTTTTTAAATAAACTCTCCCCCGTTAGATAAAAACATGAGGAGAGCTAAAACCAAAGTCCGGTAGGGTAATCGGGCTACTTATGTTTTTATTATTTATGGACTTTATCTGATTCCTCCTTAAGACATATAAATATCTCATTGGAATTATATGTTGGTAGCTTAAAAGAAAATCCCCATTTCTAGATAGCAATGGGGAAATAGGAGTTAAAGTTCGTCAGGTGATCGGAATATCTGTTTATTTTGTCTTGATACCATCTTTCTCAATTCCTCCGCTAGATAGATAAATATTCTATTAATATGTTCAGGTATGTATCTCTTAGCACTATAAGGTTAATTTTAAGAATAATAGAGATGTATTAGGGGCGCACAGCTAGCTGTACACCCCTACTAAAAACCTGTTATTTATTGCAACTGAAAACCGCTATATCTGACAATAAGCTTAGGTTAAGAATTGATCTTCCCTAACCCTCCTTAAAAAGGAGGGAACTAGAGTAAGCCTTTTGTAAACAGGGCCATTTCATTCGAGAAGAAACGGATTTTGTCAAGATCATAAGCAAGAAATCAGCATCTTCGTTAGTAATCGAAAAATTACCGCCTCAACGAATAATTAACCTCCCTTGGGTACAGTATCTCCAGGTCCAGCGGTGACAATTACCAGATTTTCTGGCTTAATTAAATCCTCAATTGCCTGTTGCATCTGAGGCTTAGTGACTGCTTGAATCCGCTGGGGAAACTCTCGGATTTCTGATCGTGAAAGTCCCAAGACAGCATTATTCAAAATGATGCTTGATACATTACTGGGATTAGCTAAATCCACGGGGAAGCTATTAGTAATTGAGCGCTTTGCCGTGTTGAATTCAGCCTCAGTCACTCCTTGTTCGCGCAACTGTTTGAGTAAAGCGAGAGTACTGGCGATCGCTTTTTGGGTATCAAGAGGAGCAGTCTGCATCTGAATCAAGAACGGGCCGGGATTGATTCCGGCGGCAAAAGCACTATAGATACCGTAGGTTAGACCAAGGCGATCGCGCACTTCCGTACCCAAGCGACTCGACAAGGTATCACCACCCAAAATTTGATTCAGTACCAGTGCTGCATAATAACGTGGGTCTTTCCGAGAGATGCCGTTGTAGCCAATGTAGGTAACAGCCTCTGCTTTACCAGGAATTACTTTGTTTACACGTGTCAAAGTTTGCGGTAATGGCACGGTTGGGATTTTAAGCACAGGTGGCTTACCTGTGGCTTCCCATTTGCCAAACGCCTGATTCAGCAAATCTTTTACCTTAACTGGATCAAAGTCTCCCACTAAAGAGATCGTTGTGGTATCTGGTCGGTAGTGTGTCTGGTAGAAGGCAAGCAAATCATCACGAGTAATACTCTTTAAACTCTCAGCCGTGGGAAAGCTATGGAATGGATGATTCTCAGGGTAAATTGCTTGCTGGAATACTTGTCGTCCCAATCCTCTGGGGTCATCTAGCTGGACTTTAAGATTTGTCAACGCCCGTTGGCGACTCAGTTCTAACTGTTCGGCAGGGAAAGTGGCGTTTTCTAACACATCTGCCAGAGTTTGAATCAATATCGGCAGGTTCGTTGAAAGTCCCTCACCGCTAACGCTAACTCCCTCGCGGCTGGCACTGAAGTTCAAACCGGCTCCCCGGTCTTCTAAGGTTTTTGCTAGGGTAAGAGCATTTTTAGTCTGCGTCCCATTCATTAAGTTGTTTGCAGTCAGATTCGCTAATCCAGCTTTTTGATTACCATCAAATTCAGTACCAGCATCAATTTGTCCACTCAGGTTAATGGTGGGAAGGTTGCGATCGCGCAAGAGCAAAACCCGCAAACCATTATTTAAGGTAAACTCTTCTGGTAGTGATTGTTTGCTCGAATCTGTAGCTGATGTGGCAGGTGGCAGATATTTAGCCAGTTCTGCTGGATCTACAGGTTTACCGGGGCTAAAATTTTCCACTGTGCGACCAGAACCAGCGCTAGAAGCCCCTGGTTTGCCATCTGGTTGAGTTGGCTCAAAGAAACCGATGGTTTGTTTAGCCGGATTTAGGTAGGTTTTCGCTGCTTGCTGCACCTGGGCTGGGGTGACTTTTGCGATAGCAGCCAGATACTTTTCAATAAAACGATAATCGCCGGCCACAGTTTGGTTATATCCAAGTTGGCTAGCTTGACTAGTGATGTCTTGGTTACCCAAAACAAAGGAGGCTTGTAGTTGCGTCTTCGCCCGGTTTAATTCTTCTGTAGTAACTGGCTGCTGTTGCAATTTTGCTAAGGTTTGCTGGAGCACCTGAGCAATTTTCCCTAACTCTTGACCCGGAGCTGCCGTAGCATTAATTTCATACCAACCGGGTTCGATGAGTTCGGCAGCACCGCCACTAACTGAGCTAGCGAGTCCAGATTCTACCAAAGCCTGATAAAGTCTAGAGCTACGCCCACCTGTGAGAATGGCATCCATCATATCAATTGCCGGGACATCAGGATGTTTGATATCTGGCAGAGGATACACTGCTTGCAGTAGTGCCGCGCTTCCAGGTTGCTTTAAAACAATAGGCGCTTTTTTAGTAGTAGGGGCAACCGGAGAAGAGGCGGTGATATTTCCCCTCACTACGTCCCCACGTCCTTGCGTCCCCGTGTCCTCTTTTTCTCGTTTTGCCAACTTCCCATAAGTTTCTTTAACAACTTTGAGTACAGGTTCTGTGGCAAAATCCCCTGTAATTACCAATGTGGCATTTTCTGGGCTGTAATAGGTTCGGTAATAATTCCGCACCTGCTCCACCGTGAATTTTTCTACATCAGCTTTTGTACCTCCTACAGGTAAGCCATAAGCTCTGCTAGGAAAAGCATCTCGCATCACTGCCCGACTCAGACGATAGTCTGGTGAATTTTCGTACCCTTGTAATTCGGAGATCACCACCCGCTTTTCACTTGTGAGCTGTTCAGGCCCAACTAAAGAGTTTTCCATGCGATCGGCTTCCAGTGTCAACAATGCTTCGAGTTTGTCTCGTTGCACTGTGCCAAAGTAAGCTGTTTCGTCATAACTAGTAAAGGCATTGAACTGGCTACCCAAGGCACTAAACAACCTTCCGAACTGCACTGGACGGGCAGTTGTACCTTTGAACATCAAATGTTCTAGCTGGTGAGAAATGCCATTTTCTCCCTTAACTTCGTTACGTGAACCAACTTTATACCATACTTGTACGCTCACTACTGGAGCGGTATGGACTTCCTTAGTTAGCACTGTTAAGCCGTTGTCCAATACCGTTTTTTGCACCCCTTGGGTGAATGAGAGAGCAGATACAGGTGCGACTGCTGTTGGTGTTGCAGCAGTGGTGAAATTGCCCGAAAAAGGCACAATACTTAGGAGAAGGCTGAGTAAAAACCCGATAATCATATATGAGCGTAGCTTCATAAGCAATACGAAATTCAAGTTGATAAAACACAATTAAAGAAGAAATGCAAAGGTTCAATTTCCAAAATTCCAAAACCTCTCATTTTTAATTTTGCATTTGAGTAATTATGGTAATTATTTAATGCTAAGTCATGTCACAAGTTACCATCCGGCTGGAAACACCACGATTGATGCTACCTACATTTCAGGATAGTTACATGATGCCGTTCTTAGCCATCGCTGTGACTCAGAAGTTGCGAAGTATTAGAGTTGGAATGCGCCTTACCCAAAAGTCGAAGCGATCGCATTTATAGAATTGATCAAGCAGTCAATACAAAGTGTGTTGAGTGGTATCATCTGGCGATTGAACTCAAGGCAACAGGTCAAAAGAGGCAGGGGAGCAGGGGGCAGGGAGCAAGGGGGAAAACTGAGACGGAAGCTCAGACTCCGCCCCAGTAAGAGCGCCCTTTATGGCGAGGCTTCATACCCATGTTCCGCTCCGCTCCACGGCTCCGGGACTCTTCTCTTGCTCCCCCAGCTAAGAGCAAAGCGCCCCTCCGCTTCTTCGTGAGGTGAGTCGCCGCAGGGGATGGGCAGCCCATCAACGGATAATTGCTCGCAGCGAAACCGTTAAAGCTAAAACTGGGATACAACCAGCCTCTACAGATTTGATTCGCAGCCTCAGAGAGGACGAAGGGCGACGTGACTAGAGTTTTGTGTTTAGATACCAGTGTTTGGATTCCTTATCTTGTACCAGAAGTTTATCAACCCCAGTCCAGAAAACTAGTAGCAGAAGCTTTAAGTCTGAGTATACGGTTAGTGACTCCAGCTTTTGCTTGGACAGAAGTTGGATCTGTGCTAAGAAAAAAAACCCGCATGGGAGTAATTACAACAGAGGAAGCGCTAGGTTTTTTTGAAGACTTCTGCGAACTGCCTATTGATTACATTGAAGAAGAGGCAATTAGGACAAGAACCTGGAAAATTGCCGATAAATATGGATTATCTACCCTTTATGATGCGGCCTTTCTTGCTTGCGCTGAGAGTGCGTCTGCGGAGTTTTGGACGGCTGATGCTGCACTGGTTAGACAACTCATAACTCGACCTGCTTATCTCCGAGAAATAGGAGAACTATAGCAGTATAGGAAAGTTTAATTTTTAATACCTATTACTGCAATGTGGGGAGAAATTCAGGGAATCATATAACCGTAGTTTTCACTTCTGCTTTCTCAGGTAATTCTTGTATGGTTAAAAGTTTATTTCTAAAATCCATCTCTTGACACAAAACAAAGAAGCTTCTTTAGGAACAACTAGTAATCACCTAAATATTAAATATCTCAAACTTGTTTATCATACTGCTAGTCAAAGAACGGACTGGTCTTACAAAGAATATTATGAAATTGGTGCTACCTTCGATTTACATTGGGCAATGAACGAAGACAATAAAAAAGGAATGGACAAGAAGGAAATTAACTAATTTTTGTTTAAGTGCCGCTAAGTAGGAGTTGGGAGTTAGGTTATTTTTTCCCAATCTCCCTGATCTCCATACTCCCTAATTCCTATTTACTGGAATGCGATTTTTCCGGCATGACAATGTTAGCGTGGGTTGATTTGCCATTCTTGCCGTTAGTATAACTGTTACCATTGCGGGGATGGATCACACCATAACCGCCGTGGTTGCGTTCGTAAATTACATTAATCTCTCCAGTTTCAGAATTGCGGAACATATAAAAGTCGTGTCCCACGAGTTGCAATTGTTCCAGGGCTTCTGCAAGGGTCATCGGCGGCATGGAAAAATATTTAGTGCGGACGACTTCGTTGGGTAATTCGGGGGTGCGATCGCCAATTAAATCTGTGACTACCGACTCTGCAACAACTACTTCTGTTGGCTGGGCATGAGTTTTCTGGTCTTGACGGCGTTCTTTGTATTTCCGCAGTTGACGGGCAATTTTATCTGCAACTAAGTCAATGCTGGCATATAGGTTTTCACTGCTTTCCTCGGCACGGATAACGCTACCGTTAGCATAAATAGTTACTTCAGCCGCTTGTCTAGGATTAATTCGAGGATTACGGGCTACGCTAAGATGCACATCCACTTCATTTGTAATGCTCTGAAAGTGACTAACTGCTTTTTCAATCTTTTGATGTACATATTCCCGAATCGCATCGGTTATTTCAATATTTTTGCCGTGGATGACAAGCTTCATGTAAACTCTCCCACTGAATATTTGATGTGTGAATTTGCTTTGTATGAAAAGAAATTGCGGTAAGGTCTATTACTCCCGCCAAAACAAATTGTGAACTCTTTCTATGTACTGCTGGTAAGCTGTGTCTAAGCTTACTGATATGGGTTTTCGCTGATTATACCCTTGATTTTCCTCCTCATCTCTGCGTCGAGATCCAATTGGATTTCCACATAAAACCCTTTGGTGAGGAAATTTGAGCCGTAGCTCTCGTAACTGTCTTCTGTGTTAAAACAACGCTTACAGAACTGTTAATAGTTGCTCCTTCTGTGTCCGGTTGAGGTTTGCTCACTGTTGATCAAGAACACGAGTATTTTATAGAAGTTGATCTTGTTTGCATATCAAACAAGATTATTAGAGCCATCAGCCAGTGCATTCGTTCTGATTATATTGGCATGATGCTTATTGCAGAGAATTCCTCCTAAAACCTATTGAGGTTGTATATTCAAGCTAGCACTTTGTATTTTCTAATGCATGTTCCCTTGACTTTCCTTTAAAATCCTTTGCAAATCTTGACATTTTTTGTCTCCAAGCCTCTAACTTGCAATATATTTTGTTCCCAATACCAGTTGATTTTTGGCATGTTCCATAGTATTTACCCATACAAAAAACGTTGTTTGTTATATAACCAAGGACTAATGCCTTACTTAGATGCTCATGCATGGCAGCGATCGCTCCTCACTGATCGTATCCATGACCCCAGTCTAGATGACGTGTTAATTTTGCTAGAACATCCACCTGTCTACACTCTGGGGCAAGGAAGCAACTCAGATTTTCTCAAATTTGATATTGACAAAGGTCAATATGATGTGCACCGAGTTGAACGGGGCGGCGAGGTTACTTACCATTGTCCAGGCCAACTGGTGGGGTATCCAATTTTAAATCTGCAACGTTATCGTAAAGACCTCCATTGGTACTTACGCGAACTCGAAGAAGTAATAATTCGCGTATTGGCAGTTTATGGGTTGCAGGGAGAAAGAATTCCGGCTTTTACTGGCGTTTGGTTACAAGGGCGAAAAGTTGCGGCTATTGGTATTAAAGTCAGCCGTTGGATTACCATGCACGGCTTTGCATTAAATGTTTGTCCAGACATGACAGGGTTTGAGCGCATTGTACCCTGCGGTATTTCTGATAAAGCTGTAGGCAGTTTAGCCGAATGGATTCCAGATATCACCTGCGAAGAAGTGCGTTTTTATGTAGCACAGTCCTTTTCTGAAGTCTTTGGTGTGGAATTAGTCGAGTCGCAGCCTAAAGAATTTTTCCATTCTGAGTAAATTCAGCTTGTAATTATGTAATAAATACTATAGCAGTCCTATTTAAATTGTGAGACACTGATAAGAGTAGTCCATATTTAATAATATTAAAATAACTATTTAACTGCGGTTGTCAAAGCTAAAATTTGATTATTTATAAATTTCTATACTAAATTTTTACGGCTGTCAAGCACAATTTTGCCCGTGAATTACTCAAATAATCTCCAGGTATATGCCCCATCGTTAACGTCTTTGAGAGAACGTGATTGGACAGCTTTGATAGAACTATTTGATAGAGACGATGGTGATGAAATTGAAGCCGACATCCATAGTAGTTTGTTTTGGCTGATACCTGAACCTTGTTGGGAAGATGATCCGTTTGATTTCTTGCGCGAGTACCTTTAAGTAGTGCAGAGTGGGAGTGGTGAGTTTAAAGGAAGGTGGATTTAGCTAAACTATAAAAATCAAAATTTTTCAACATTTCCAAAAATGTGAACACCGCAGGCACATGGAGGGAATTAGATAGAATTGCAGTTGCAATTACTCTCTTTAGTGGTGCAGGTAAACTGTATACCTGCACCTTTGGGGGAATGGGTACAGCTGCTAAACGAGGCATAATAGCCGCTCTCAGCCCTTGATTCACCATACTAACGACTGTGGAATCTTCTTGGATGTCGCTAGCAGTATTTATTGGGATTGCTAAAGTCTTTAAGTGGTTATGAAGAATGCGTCCACAAGGTGTGCAAGGAAGTAAAACAGGTGGATAGGCTGCTATGTCTTCCCAAGTAATTTCTGAACTGCTAATTTTGGTCTGTGGTGGTAGTAAAGCTAGATACTCATCCTGAAAAATTTCCCAGGTGTCAAATTCTTCACCAGTTGGTAGACAGGTAATACCAATATCGGTACGTCCGTCACGCAAACACTGTTCTACATCGGTGAAAGCAGGACACTCTATGATTGTGACAGCAATTTCTGGGAATTGATTATGAAATTGTGCGTAGGCGTAGCCCGCCGTAGGCATCGCTTTTGGTAATAAATGGGTGGCGACGCTGCGAAAAGCCGCAATTCGTACATGACCACCATGTAAACCTTTATGCAGGTTTGCTTCATGCTGCATCATCTCTAGATGCTGCATAGCTTGACGAGCATGATACAAAATCCGCTCTCCAGCCGGTGTCAGTACAGCACCGTGACGACCTCTGGCAAATAAAGGCACACCTAATTCTTCTTCTAAGGTAGCGATCGCATGACTAATCGCAGGCTGGGAAAGCTGCAATTCTAAGGCTGCCTCACTAAAGTTACCACGATCTGCTACTGCAACTATGGCTCGAAGTTGGGAGAATTTCATGGGCAATTGGTGAGAACAAGGGTATACACATCCTGATTTAATTGTGACAAAAAGGTTGTATTCGTGATTTTTTATATCTATAAATCATATTTATGGAACCTATGCAAGCCATGATTTGATTCCTAATTGAGATGTTGCTAATGTTTTATTTACTGAGAAACTTTCAGGAATAATTTTATGAACAATGACATTAGGTGTCTCCCAAAAGAAGATGCAAAAATCAATTGTACTCCGTTATTGAATAAAGAATTCAACTCCAAATTTTGGGGATTTCTACATAAATTATGGAAAAAATTTGTCAAAATAATCCTAGCAGATCCTAACGAATTACAAGTTTGGCAAAAGGTTGACCGCTACGGTAATATCTATTGGCAAGCTTACGATCCTGCAACTGGAAAATCTTTCTCTTCAGGTTCTCAAGCGGATGTGTATATGTGGATTGAGCAGCTTTATAGGTATTAAAAATATGACGCAACTAACTTTAGTAATTGGTAATAGAAATTATTCATCTTGGTCACTCCGCCCTTGGCTGGCGATGAAGCAATTTGGTTTGGAATTCAATGAAATTCGGATTCCTCTCTACAATAGTCCAGATTATTCCTCAAAAATTCGGCAATACTCTTCATCAGGAAAAGTACCTGTGTTGTTGCACGATACGCAAACTGTGTGGGATTCTCTGGCTATCTGTGAATATTTAGCTGAAACGTTTCCGACTCTGCAATGGTGGCCGGAGGATAAGGCCGCAAGGGCATTAGCCCGCTCCATAACTGCGGAAATGCACTCAGGCTTTCAAAATCTGCGTCAGAATATGCCGATGAACTGCCGTACTAAATATCCTGGGAAAGGTTTAGCATCTGGTGTACAACAAGATATTGATCGCATCACCAGCATCTGGCAAGAATCACGCCAAAAATTTGGGGATGGTGGCGATTTTTTATTTGGAAATTTTGCGATCGCTGATGCATTTTTTGCTCCAGTTGTCCTGCGGTTTGTAACCTATGATGTACAGTTAAATCCTGTTTCTAGAAATTATGTAGAGGCAGTTTTGGCGCTTCCAGCCATGCAAGAGTGGATAAAGATAGCAAAGAGTGAGACAGAAATTCTCTCTCAATACGAGTTTTAGGTAAAGGGTAAAAAAGAACATGAACAGCAGGGATATTTCAATTCGAGATGCAAATCAAAGGGATATTCCTGCCATTATGGAATTGATTCATTTGAAAGCCGAATTTGATGGGTGTCCTAATTCTGTAGAAGCAACACCTCAAAAGTTAGAAATTGATCTATTTGGAGAAAACCCACTTGCTTTTGTACTTTTAGCTGAGGTTGATGGAGATACTATTGGATTAGCAACCTATCACTTTATCTATTCAACTTTTTTAGCAAAACCTGGTATTTGGCTTGATGATTTATATGTCAAGGCTGAATATCGAAGCCACCGAGTCGGTCAGGCGCTGATGCTACGCTTGCGCCAGATTGGGCAGGAAAAAAGCTGTGGCAGAATCGATTGGACTGTAGGTGTATCTAACAAGCGTGGAATCAAGTTCTATGAAAGAATAGGTGCGAAGATCATCAACAAAGTAAAATTATGTCGCTTAGATGGTCAAGCACTAAGTAGGTAAAATTTAAGCTAAGGGAGCGGGAGTAGCTCAGGCTTCCTTAGTTTATAACTGGTTAATAAGAGGATTAGTATAAATAGTGCCTTCAGAGCCGTAGACAATTTCCAATCTGCCACAGCAGGAGTTGATATATATAAATTATTCTCAAACAAAAGTTAAATAATTGTAATTTTTAATAGTATTAATACAAATTTAATATAGAAATATGTTTCTATAACAATAAAAAATATCTCATAATTTGGTATTATTTTCTGGGTATTATAATATTGAAATAAATCTTTTTTTATAAAAAATACCTAAATCCAGCCATTTAGCAAGTAAAAATATATTTACTGAGTATCAACACACCGAGGGCTAATAAAGATAAACTAGATAAAATAGAAATTAAAAATTAGTAACTGCAACATAATAAGCATTGAAGAAATGAATTGTTGATAACTGTCATAACAGCTTAAACACTTTTCTATAGTCAACTTCAAGCAGAATACATAGATGCGGATAATTGGACATATCAACTACAAAAGGTACTACCCATGAGTTCCCGCGCACTGCTGTTAGTAAATCGTCATGCCCGCCAAGGGCAAAAGGGTCTGTCGGAAGCGATTGAATATCTGAAGACACTCGGCTTTGATTTAATTGAGGAGTCTACAGAAGACCCCAAACATCTTGCTGAAGTTATACTTCGCTATCAGCATCAAGTTGATTTGGTAATCATTGGCGGAGGTGATGGCACTCTTAATGCCGCAGTAGATACTTTAGTTGATACTCAGTTGCCTTTAGCAATCTTGCCTCTAGGAACTGCCAACGATCTAGCGAGAACTTTAGGAATCCCAAATTCCCTCAGCGAAGCTTGCAAAATTATTGCCTATGGAAATTTACACCGCATCGACTTAGGGTGGGTGAATGGCAAGCACTTTTTTAACGTTGCCAGTCTGGGATTGAGTGTAAAAATTACCCAACGCCTTACCAAAGAAGTCAAGCGTCGTTGGGGAATATTTGCTTATGCCACCACTGCATTGCAAGTAATTTGGGAAGCTAGACCTTTTACTGCGGAGATTGTAATCAATGGTGAATCAGTTCGCGTGAAAACAGTGCAAATTGCTGTGGGTAACGGCCGCTATTACGGGGGCGGTATGGCAGTGGCTGACGATGCGACAATAGATGACCAAAGACTAGACCTCTATAGCTTGGAGATCAAACATTGGTGGCAGATTATACTATTACTCCCTGCGATGCGACAAGGGCGACATATACATTGGAAGAGTGTACGCTCTCTTCAAGGTCAAGAAATAGAAGTGCGGACTCGCAAACCTCGCCCTATCAATACAGATGGTGAAATTACTACCTACACACCTGCTCATTTTCGGGTTATACCTAAAGCTATAGCTGTTTTAGTACCTCCAGAAACCAGGAGTTAGGAGTTATTCTCCCCTATCTCTCTCTACTACAAATGTGGGAATTCGCATCAACTCACGCCAAATGCATCTGAGATTTTCCCAAGATATAAAGTCCCTGTTGCAACGCCTAGCTGAACAACCGCTGACTCTAGGTGATATTTTGGCAGAAACCTCAGAACGAGGGTTCTGCTTGGTAATTACATTATTAGTTTTGCCATTTTTATTTCCTATGCCACCGGGATTAACTGGTCCTTTTGGTGGTGCTTGTTTACTGTTGTCAGCGCAAATGGTTTTAGGGAGGCGATCGCCTTGGCTCCCTAAAAGAATTGCTAACTACAAGTTTCCTCGTCCCTTTGCTCTGTTACTTTTGCAAAATTTGGGACGTCTTACCAAAGTGTTACAAAAAATCGCCCGTCCCCGATTTGCAAAAATAGCCCATAATCCTTTGATTTGGCGAATTAATGGGCTTTGTATCTCTTTGTTAACAGTATTGCTAATATTACCAATTCCCTTTACAAATCCCATTCCCACTGTAGGAATTTTATTTTTGACTGTTGCCACCATCGAATCTGATGGTTTATTAATTTGCATCAGCTACGGTATTACTGTCCTAATTACCTTGCTCTTTGTATTTCTTGGTTATGCAGTATGGTTAGCTCCCAGTTTGCTGCCATCTATATTTAAATAAAAAAAGCCCTCAGCCTAAAACTGAGAGCTGTAATTTATTAGGGTGCATCTACCATTTATTAATCCGCTTGATTGATTGCCATATCCGGG
>NZ_WBKL01000097.1:0-7098 GCF_015714705.1 Nostoc sp. NZL
GGTGCGGATAGCTTCATCCAGCTTTCCATACTGCTCGTTCGTTCCTCCCAGTTTTGCTTCAAATACCAGCACTTTTACGCTCAACTTAATTGCGTAATCATAACATGGAATTGCAAGAAACTCAACTATCCCCCTTTCC
The DNA here is from genome assembly GCF_015714705.1 of Nostoc sp. NZL. Taxonomy (NCBI): domain Bacteria; kingdom Bacillati; phylum Cyanobacteriota; class Cyanophyceae; order Nostocales; family Nostocaceae; genus Nostoc; species Nostoc sp. NZL. Next base: position 140 of record NZ_WBKL01000097.1, read on the forward strand.
TCACTGGCTTTCAGTCAGTTATGGTTGTGGAATGTTGAGTTTCTTGCCCTCGATTCATCTCGCCGCCAAATCAGAGATTATGGCAGGAGCCTTCTCTCCGATTTAGGTAAAGTTAGCGATCGCATTAAAACTAGCTCGATTCCAGAAGGTAATATTTCCGCAGCGATCGCTTCTGGTTGAGAAAATCCAATGATTTTAGTCAGAGGTGCGCTTAATAATTAAAATATTGCATAAATGAATTATTGCTACAAAAATTTTTTCACTTTTCAGTAAATCGTCTGCCAAATCTTGAGAATGTTCTCACCACTCCCACCACCGGCAATAGTTTGTCCATCTGGGCTGATGGCGATCGCATAAATATATCCAGAACCCGTCTCTAAAGTGCGGATTTCCTTTCCTGTTAAAGGATTCCACAATTTAATTGTCTTGTCATTGCTGCCACTGACAAGGGTGACACCATTTGGACTTAAGCTGGGCAAAAAGGCTACGGAATTAACCTTCTCTTTATGTCCCTTCAAGGTGCGGATTAAGTTTCCTTTCTCCAGATTCCACAATTTGATTGTTTTGTCTTTACTACCACTGGCAAGGGTGACACCATCGGGAGCAAAAGCAACCGAAAGAATCGACTCACTATTTCCCTCCAAGCTGCGGATTTCCTTTCCTGTCTCTAGATTCCACAATTTAATTGTCTTATCCCAGCTACCACTGGCAAGGGTTTTGCCATTAGGACTAAAAGCTACAGATGGAACACCATTGATATGTCCCTCTAAGGTGCGGATTAACTTTCCTGTCTCTAGATTCCACAGTTTGATTTTCATGTCCTTACTAGCACTGCCACTGGCAAGAGTTTTGCCATCAGGACTGAAAGCTACTGAAGTAATTCCGTCACTATGTCCCTCTAAGGTGCGGATTAACTTTCCTGTCTCCACATTCCACAGTTTGATAGTCTTGTCCGCACTACCACTGGCAAGGGTTTTGCTATCTGGACTGAAGGCTACAGCCCAAATCCAAGTGGAATGTCCTTCTAAAGTGTGGATTTCCTCTCCACTTGCGAGATTCCATAACTTGATTGTCTTATCATCACTGGCACTACTAAGGATTATGCCATCAGGACTGAAAGCTACGGAATTCACATCGCTGGAATGCCCCTTCAGGGGTTTGGGCACAAAAGAATTTTCTGAGACGCTTTTTTGGGGCTGAGAAATTGGCTGAGAAATAGGCTGAGAAAACTCGCTTATTGTATGGGAGCGAGTTTGGAAATACCAAGTTCCCCCTAATCCGAACACCAAAATGCTACTACCTAACAGGAGTTGAATTCTCCGCTTGTTATTGGGTTTTGGTGAAACGGGCCCGGTGTTTGCTGAAGTAGTTGTAAATGTGGGTGCAAGTACAGTTGGTGGCACTGGTGCCAATGGTGATAGCCCAGGTGTCAAGTCAGCAATGACTTCATCAGCCGATTGGTAACGCTTTTGGATGTCTAGTTGCAACAGCTTATCCAAAACTTCACCCAACTCTATAGACACAGAAACTTCGTCTCTACCTGGACTGATCAAATATTGTCGCCAAGATGCCACCCAACTATAGCCCTGCTGTATCCACAGTTGAGATGGGCGAACCCCAGTCAGTAGATGAAAACAAGTCGCCCCCAAACTGAATAAATCACTGGCTGGGTAAGCTTTGCCATCTTGCATCTGTTCAAGTGCAGTGTAACCGTGTGAGCCAATAACAGTGCCCATTTTAGTCTGCACCGTTGCCGTCAGTTGCTTTGAGGCTCCAAAATCAATTAGCACTAATCGCCCGTCTTTTTGACGGCGAATAATATTTTGTGGTTTGATATCCCGATGAATCACTCCCTGTACATGGATAAACTTCAGCACGGGCAGTAAATCTAGCAAAAGTCCGCGAATCTCTCTTTCGTTGTAGCTTCCCCGCGTCTCCCATTCCTTAAGCAAGTTATGCCCATTGATAAACTGCTGTACCAAAAACAGATAGCTATTTTGCTCAAAATAAGCCAATAAAGTGGGAATTTGCGGATGTTCTGCGAGTTCTTGCAGTCGGCTTGCTTCTTGTTTAAATAGCTCAATGGCCTTTGTTAGTGGCCCAGTTCCCTGAAGTTTTGGGGCGAATTGCTTAACAACACAGCATTCATTCAGTTTGTGTACATCTTCTGCCAAATAAGTTCTACCAAATCCGCCCTCATCTGACAACACCTGAGTAGGACGATAGCGACCTCCCAGCAGGGGTATCAATTCTGATCTACAACTGTGGCAATAGTTGTTTTTATCAGGATTTAGGGGTTTTTGGCAATCGGGATTCACACAACAGAGCATACTGGGAATCCATTTCAATTGGAGTATATATTCATTTTAAGTCATGCAGTATAATCTCTCTTGTTAGTAAATATCACTGAGACACCATACAAATCCCCAATTTCCTTACCTCATCAGGTATTGAACAATTTTAGAGAACTTGAAACAAGTTGTGCTTGAGCGATGCCTTTTGAAGAATTGATTGGCACCAATTAAACTTATGCATTATGTAGGCATTCTCAATTTAGTAGTCCGGCAGCATCTTGCTCAGTTTGGCAAAAATATCCCAGCAAAAATCCGAAAAACAGCAATTTCTGCTTGTATCTCAGTATATACCTACAAAATTGACATTCACTCTAGTACAGCTTGGCAAAAATCCAGCTACCATTTCAAACAATGCTTGGGGCAAAATCGCCTTTTGCCACAGTGTACTAATACTTTAGATTGGGACTTAAATTTTTCGATTTAAAATTTGTCTATCTGTTAAATAGAAAATCATCAGCAAAATTAGGAGCGTAATTATGCTACTAGAAAACAACAGCTATCGTCGCAAATTAAATCGTATTTTAATTTGTTGCTTAAGTAGTAGTTTGTTGATCACAGGTAATGTGCTGCCTATAAGTGCTTTGGGAAGACCTCAAAATTCTAAAGACTTCATAATTGCCAAATCACCAGATGAGAGACAACCAGAAGCAGTAAAGAAAGCAATTGAGCAAATTCCCGTTTCTCAAGCGTCAGTATCTCCAAGACGCAAGCCATCTGTTGAGTCACCAATACAGCAGGCTCGTAGTGTACCGTCTAAGCCAGAAAATCCCCAGCCAACATCCAATAGTTCCAATACTAACCGAGGGACACGTCGCCAAGCCAGTGCCAACCCAGAGACACGTCGCCAGTCCAGTGCCAACCAAGGGACACGTCGCCAGACCAGCACCAACCAAGAGACACGTCGCCAGTCCAGTGCCAACCGAGGGACACGTCGCCAGACCAGTGCTAACCGTCCAGCAGTTTCTCAACCCGTGACACCTACTTACAAGGAGATTAACTTTGCAGATGTCGCATTGGGAATTCTGAGTAAGAGTGACTTTCAATCTCAAGGTAGATACTTTCATTTCTATGAGTTTGAGGGCAGAGAAAATCAACTAGTTCAAATTAGGCTGATTGGCAGTAATGATACACGCAGATCAAATAACTTGAGTTTAAATCCTTTGTTATTTCTGCACGATCCTGATAATAATATCATTGTGAAAAAAGGCACTTTGGATAAAAGCAGTGGTGGCGATGATGCATTCATTTTTGCGCGACTACCTGCAAAGGGCACTTACAAGATTGCAGTTACTAGCCAAGAACCTGGAGAGATAGGCCGCTATAGTTTGGCTCTGAGAAATGACAGGGCTAGCTATACCTTAGATGAATCAGGTCAACTAAGTGCCAATAGCTCAACCCTAAAACAAAATGGTGGCGCTTACAATATTTCCAATTTTCAAGGTAAAAAAAATCAGCTTGTAAGTATTCGGGTAGATAGTGTTGATGAAGAGTTTTCTCCTTATGTAGCTTTGCTAAATTCTCAAGGACAGAGCATTGCTATAGATAAAGACAAAGACAACAATGGTGTGTACAGTGCTGTAATTGACCGAGCTAGGTTGCCTGAAGATGATACTTACTATATAGTTGTTACTTCCAAGAATCCAAAGGAACTCGGTAAATACAGATTGACTATCTTCTGAGTTAATTTAATTCGCTTCATACCATTTCACGAAATTCCTGCTACAAATACGTTGGTAACGGGAATTTTGTGAAATTCTGGGATTGGTTCAAAACCTGAAAGTTGTCCGAATTGTGCCGATATAGCTTGTGCTGTTGTTGCCGTCGTGTTCTGGATTAGTAATCATTACTAGTCCTGGAGTGATGCTAATATTGTCATCGACTTGGAAACGGTAGAAGGCTTCTAAATGGAGAGAGGTGTCTTGATCTTCGTATTCTTGATTTGCAACTTCCAAGTCATTGTTAATAACTTTGGGTGGTTGACCGATCGCAATTCCTCCAATGCTATTTTCTCTGCCCAAATCAATCAAAGCAAAAGTTACTGCCCAGTTAAAAATATCTGCCGTTGGGTTGTTTGGTAAATCCATCGCTGTTGCACGGGTAAAGCCAACCCAACCAGAGACATTCAAGTTATTGTTAAGTGCGATCGCTGATTGTAATCCGAAGGAGTCTGCAAGAATAGCATCACTCTCATCATCAAAAGGATCGTTGGCGCGACTGCTACCAGTTCCTGTGTTGAGGCTGTTGTATGACTGGATGTAGCTCAAGGCAACCTTGAAGGAATCGCTGGGTTCAAGAGTCAGTTGAGCGATCGCTCCATATTCCGCCTCACCAAATCCAACTTCCGGATCGTTAACATCGTCAGCCAAATACCCCAAACTTAAGCTGATTGAGTCACTAAAATCATAAACTACCCCCACTCCAGCACCCCCTCCTTGGCGATAAATTGGGTTACGCTGTGCAAAACGAGAAATAGCACCACGACTACTGCTACTCAAAAAGGGATTCAGCGGATCAACAAAATCATCAAGGTCACCGCCTTCCGCCTCAAAATAAACAGTAGCTTGCTCTCCTATGGGAAGGCGATATTCTAGAACACTCAATTCAAATTCGTTATCGCTATTGCTCTGAAAGGCTAAACGAGCCATATCAGTTCCCGTCGCATCATCTATTCTAGGGAGATTACTAGCTTGTAGGCGAATTCTGAGGTTGTCCTTTCCGGTGAAGCTTGTATCGAAAGTCAGGCGTGCTCGACTACTCAAGGTAAGATTACTGTCTGTGCTATCGCCGCTACCATCAACTTTTTCCCCACTGCTAACCCCAGAAACGGCAAAAAGAACTTCTCCTTTGAATTTAGTAGTGATAGAAAATGGTTGTATTGTAGACTCTATGCGGTTTTCCAAATTGTCTAATCGCCCTTGGATAACCTCTAGTTCTTTGCCAAATTCAGCTTTCAAGCGCTTCAAATTTTCCAAGTCTTCCTGGCTGATTCCGTTAGCTGTTTCTGCACTTTTCAGTTTGTCGATGCGGTTGATAGTTGTGGCCAGAATGGCAACAAATTCATAGCGAGTCATAGCTCGGTTACCGTTGAAGGTGCTGTCAGAATAACCAGCAAGCAGACTGTAGCGATCAATTAAGAATTTGAGAGATTGAAAAGCCCAGTCAGTAGGTTGAATTTTTGCTAACTCAGAAACAGCATTAATTTTGGCAAAAGAATCAGTGTTGTTAGTCAAAACAGCAGGGGGAGCTTCATTAGCAAAAACCTTACTTGTCAATACAAACGTAGTTGTAAAAGCAAGCAAACTGAGATGGCAAACATTCCAGACATTTTTCCACCGAGATTGCTTTTTCATGCGCCCAGGAATATTTTTTTTAGTTACCGTAATAGTCTCGATACCATTGCACAAAGCGCTCGATGCCTTGCTCTATTTGAGTTACAGGTTGAAAATCTACATCTTGAATCAGTTCATCTACATCAGCATAGGTAGAAAGAACGTCACCGGGCTGCATGGGTAGTAAATTCTTTTTGGCTTGCTTACCCAAGAGTTTTTCGATGATTTCAATAAACGTCATTAACTCTACTGGGCTGTTATTGCCGATATTGTAGAGCTTGTAGGGCGCTTTAGTAATTGAGCTATTTTGATTATTAGCTTGGGGTGGGTTGTGCATGACTCGAACCAGCCCTTCAATTACGTCATCAATGTAGGTGAAGTCTCGTTGCATTTTGCCAAAGTTGTAAACGTCAATTGGCTGGTTATTAGCGATCGCTTGTACAAACTTAAAATATGCCATATCCGGTCTTCCCCAAGGGCCGTACACTGTAAAAAAGCGTAATCCTGTAGTTGGCAAGTTGTACAAATGGCTGTACGCATGAGCCATCAACTCGTTTGATTTTTTAGTAGCGGCGTAGAGTGAAATGGGATGGTCAACGTTATCGCTAGTAGCAAATGGAACTTTGGTATTTGTGCCATAAACAGAACTGGAAGAGGCAAATACTAAATGACTAACCTGACTATGGCGACAACCTTCCAGGATGTTGACAAACCCTGAAAGATTGCTGTCTACATAGGCATAGGGGTTGTGCAAGGAATAGCGGACTCCTGCTTGCGCTGCTAAGTGAACCACGCAATCAAAGGTATAATCTTGAAATAGTTCGGCAGTAGAAAGGCGATCGCTCAAGTCCAAAAATTGAAAGGTGAATCCAGTTTCGGGATAAAGTTGATTCAAGCGGGCTTTTTTCAAGCTGACATCGTAGTAGTTATTAAAGTTATCGATGCCGTAAACTTGTATCCCTTCTGTTAGGAGACGCTGTGCTAAATGAAAGCCAATAAAACCAGCAACTCCAGTAATTAGTATTTTCATGGTTTGTCATTAGTCATTGGTCATTGGTCATTTGTCATTTGTCATTGGTCAAAAACTTGACTTGTTCTTTTAGAATTTTGAAAATTTCGAGTTCAGAACTTGAACGTTGAGCCTTTTAGCCTGAACGTTGAGCCTTTTAGCCTGAACGTTGAGCCTTTTAGCCTGAACGTTGAGCCTTTTAGCCTGAACGTTGAGCCTTTTAGCTTGAACGTTGAGCCTTTTAGCTTGAACGTTGAGCCTTTTAGC
>NZ_WBKL01000106.1:0-12636 GCF_015714705.1 Nostoc sp. NZL
CAATCGGTGCATTGTATGAAGTTTTTGAACCAGCCGAGGCCAGACGGATTGCCACAAAATTAGAAATTCACTATACACCTAAACATGGGAGTTGGTTAAATATGGTTGAATCAGAGCTATCTGTACTTGTCCGTCAATGTCTCCAACGAAGAATTCCGAATATTGAAACTTTAGAAAAACAGGTCTCGGCTTGGGAGTGCGATCGCAATATTAATCAAGTTCGTGTAGATTGGCGTTTTCGTACAGAAGATGCCAGAGTTAAGCTGTCAAAGATTTATCCAACCCCGCAAAATTAATGGGACAGACCACTAGGCAGGCAATCATTGCCAATAAACAAACCTGTATCAGAAACAGAACCCAAAGGAATTGCCCCAGATAACAGGTCACATCGTCATAAAGCTTCACTGTGTAAACTTTGCAGACATTTTGAGCTTAGTTTTTTTATAACGTCCTAGTAGTAAGTCTTATTTTGTATAACTATTGTTATAATAAAGACTATTTAGTTAAAAAAAACCTGTATATATACTGAATATAAAATTTGGTTAAAACTTTAATAATTTGTAACCTGGGTCAGCAGGTTTTCTTTGTATAGCCATGAGAGTAGTCGTTAGGTTTGAGAAAATGCGTAGGCGTAGCCCATCGTCAATATCGCCAGTCTCTGTATTAAATATTTAAACTAAATACGTGTAAATGCTATTACTTCGCTCGAAACCAGTAGAGATGAAAGTAGCAAAGCTGACACAAGCCGCCAAGCAACGCCTAAAATTACTGCTAAAAAAGGATTATAAAAATAAAATTGCTATTTGACCCGAAAGTACCCAAAAAAGCTTTTTTTTGTGTGCCATTTGAAGTGTACGACGGAGGTAAGATGAGACAACTAGAGTCTGGTGTGACAGTATGGTTAACTGGTCTGAGTGGTGCAGGTAAAACTACTATCTGTCAATTCGTAGAAAATAAATTACGGATGCAGGGATCCAGAGTTGAAGTTCTCGATGGTGATGCAGTACGTCAAAACCTATGCAAAGGGTTGGGTTTCAGTAAAGAGGATCGAGAAGAGAATATTCGGCGTATTGGCTTTGTGGCTCACCTTCTTGCCAGAAATAATGTAATTGTACTAGTTTCTGCCATTTCACCGTACCGCGAAATTCGGGAAGAAGTGCGCCAAAATATTCCGCATTTCATTGAAGTTTATGTCAATGCATCATTAGAAGTTTGTGAACAGCGAGACGTAAAAGGGTTATATAAAAAAGCAAGAGCCGGGAAGATTAAGCACTTCACTGGTCTCGATGATCCTTATGAAATCCCACTCTGTGCTGAAGTCGAATGTAAAACTAATCAAGAAAGCGTTGCTGAAAGTGCAACTAAGGTTTTAGAAAAGCTGGGAGAGTTGGGTTATTTATATAGTTGCTAGATTGAATGATTTATGAGTTAAAAACTTTCTTTAACTCATAAATTTCACTACGATGCCAATAATTGCCTAATTAACCTGGCTACAGCTTTTTGTGTGAAGCGGGTGGCAATTTGTTGACCCAAACGTTGTACATCTGAATTTACCAATAACTGGGAAATTTGGGGCGCAAGTTGCACTGGGTCAAAGCCTCGTGTTTCTCGGAGAATACCTAATATACGTTTGATATGCTCTAAGGTTTGTTGTTGCTCTACTGTCGCCGCCGGAGTTTCATTAACTGCTGTTAACCCAACGCGTTCCCGCAACAAATAGGTGAAGTTATGCAAAACATTTTTACCTAAAGCATCGAGTCCGTTAACAGATTCATCTACTAGCTTGTCACGAATAAAAGCACCGCGTTCAGATGATAGAAATTCTATCCCCTGATTCAGCACTAAGTTGAAGTCGTAGTCTTGACTGTTACGCGCATTTTTTAACAAGTTTTCTAAGCGATTCCAGCGAAATCTGCCATCTTTAAAGAGCAAATCTTGTAATGATGCTCTTAATTGCGGTGCTGGGTCTGTTAACAGGCGTTTGGAAACGTAGGGATAAGCTTCACTAAGAACTTTAAAGTTGGGATCTATATATATTGCAATACCTTCGAGCGTCACTAGGGAGCGAATAATTAAGGCGTAATATGGGGGTACACGAAAAGGATACTCATACATCAAAGCCGATAGTTCATCGGTGATGCTTTTAATGTTAAGTTCGGCAACACTGGCTCCTTGGGCATCAGCAAAGACTCTGGCAAAAGCTGGGATAATTGGTGTTAAATCAGTTTCTGGTGATAAGAAATCTAACTTAACGTAGTCTTTTGCTAAACCTTCAAAGTCGCGGTTAACGACGTGGACGATCGCTTCAATCAATCCATAACGCTGAGGTGGCTTAATCTCGCTCATCATCCCAAAGTCGAGATAAGCTAATTTTCCATCTGGTGTTGCTAACAAATTACCAGGGTGGGGATCGGCGTGGAAAAATCCATGTTCTAGCAACTGGCGCAGAGAACACTGCACACCCACTTCAATTAGGTAACGAGCATTTATGCCTTGAGCGCTAATTTCTTCTGTCTGGGTTAATTTGGTGCCGTTAATCCACTCCATCGTCAAGACGCGACGATTGGTGTATTCCCAGTAAATTTTCGGTACATATACGTCTTGAATATGACCATATAACTCGAAAAATCGTTCGGCATTTTCGCCCTCGTGGATGTAGTCCATCTCTTCAAAGATGCGATCGCCTAATTCATCGAGAATACCAACTAAGTCACTTCTTACCCGTTTGACCTTTTTCTGCACCCAAGCAGCGAGGTTACGCAAGATATACAAATCAATGGTGATCCGCTCTCGTAAGTCGGGGCGTTGGACTTTAACAGCGACTTCTTCACCAGTTTTTAGCTTACCTTTATAGACTTGCCCCAAGGAAGCCGCAGCAATTGGCTGGGCCGAGAGTTCGGCGTAAACCTCTTCTGGAGGTGCGCCTAGTTCTTCTTTGATAAACTGGTAAGCAAGTTCGTTGGGAAAAGGCGGTAATTGGTCTTGTAGCTTAGTTAATTCTTCTAGGTATACGGGAGGAACTAGATCCGGTCTAGTGGACAAAGCTTGTCCAATTTTGATGTAAGCAGGCCCCAACTGGGTAAGCAATACTCTTAACTGAGTGGCTCGGCGGCGGTCATTTTTGACGACGATTCCCCGTTTACTATCCGACCACAACCCAAAAGCAAAGGATAAAGTCGGCCCCAACACGGCGAAAATCCGCCGTATAACTTGCAGGGGTCTGTTTTGGTAATGCGCCGCTATGCTCACCGGATCGTAAAGCGTCTCAGGTTCGGCTGTTGGTCTCACCTGTTGGGCGGCTAAGAGTCTTGGCGAGCGCACAACTAAGCTTGGTGTACCATCTTCTGGCAGTACATCAATAACGTCCAGTTCGCCTCGGCTATTTGTGCCGTTGCGATTGTCCTCCTGAATTGGTCGGGAACTAGGGGGAAGTGTCTTAACAATCATGAAGAAGGCCACCAGTCAGAACGATCACATTAAGTATTGTAACAATATGTTGAAGGATTGAGCATGGGCCATTAAGCATTGGGCATTAGGATAAAAAAATATTTTCCACTACCCAGTCGCCAGTACCCAGTGGTTTGTTACACTTAAACGGGCATACTAGTTCAATAGTAGTAGGTATTGCTAGTTGCTGAAAGATCATACTTATTGTCTTGTAAGTTAGAAGTATCCGGCATCTGCCCTCATGGAGAATTTGGCTTGATGTTGCTTTGCCTACGAATTGAAAACTTTGCCCTAATTGACCAACTGGAATTGGAATTTGGCGCGGGACTAAATGTGTTGACAGGTGAAACCGGCGCTGGAAAATCGATTATCTTGGATGCCATTGATGCGGCTTTGGGCGGTAAAGTCTCTAGTCGAGTTATTCGCACGGGAACAAGTCGGGCGATGGTAGAAGCTACTTTCACCTCAAATGCCCCCTTAGCGGCTTGGTTGACCGAGCAAGAAATAGATTTGCTTGATGAAAATTCTGTAGTGATTAGCCGAGAAATCACAGCCACTGCTAGTAATATTCGTAGTCGATCGCGGGTAAATGGCGTGTTGGTAAATCGGCAGATTATGGGAGGAATGCGCGATCGCTTGGTGGAAATCACAGCCCAAGGTCAAACGGTGCAAGTGGGACAATCTGCCCAAGTCCGCGACTGGTTAGATTTGTATGGCGGTGACTCTCTAATGCAGCAGCGTCATAAGGTGGCCACGAGCTTCAGTGCTTACCAACAGGCGCATCTAGCACTAGAAAAACGCCGGACATCAGAACGGGAAAGGTTGCAACAACTTGACTTACTTACTTATCAAGTTCAAGAATTGGGAGCAGCCAATCTCAGCGAACCTAATGAATTGGAACAGTTGGGACAAGAACGGGAACGCCTAAATCATGTCGTCGATTTACAACAAATGAGTTACAAAGTTTATCAGGCTTTGTATCAAAACGATAATGAAACTCCCGCCGCAGCAGATTTATTGGGAGATAGTGAGATTACATTAAATGACATGGTGGAATATGATACCCAACTGCAACCCCTACTAGAATTGGTGCGGGACGCGCAAGCTGCGGTAATGGAAGTGGGAAGGCAGATTAATGCATATGGGGATGGTTTAGAAGCCGATCCACAGCGGTTAGAAGAGGTGGAAGAACGCATTCGGGAATTAAAGCAAATTTGCCGTAAGTACGGCCCGACACTTACAGAAGCGATCGCTTATTACCAACGTATCCAAGGGGAATTAGCCCAACTTAACGACAGTGAACAATCTATCGAAAAGTTAGAACAGCAAGAAAAGGTATGTTTTGAAAAACTCACCCAAGAAAGTAATCAGTTAACTCAACTGCGGAGTAAGGCGGCTGCTAATTTAGAATCACGTTTGATAGCTGAACTCAAGCCCCTAGCGATGGAAAAGGTGAAATTTTTGGTTGAAATATTACCAGCTTCCCCAACTGCTATGGGAGCAGATAAAATTACCTTTATGTTTAGTTCCAACCCCGGAGAACCACTGCAACCTTTAACGGAAATTGCCTCTGGTGGGGAAATGAGTCGGTTTTTACTCGCGCTGAAAGCTTGTTTTTCTCAGGTTGATGTGGCTGGAACAATGGTATTTGATGAAATTGATGTCGGCGTTTCGGGAAGAGTCGCCCAAGCGATCGCGGAAAAATTACACCAGCTAAGTCAACGTAACCAAGTATTATGTGTTACCCACCAGCCTTTAGTTGCGGCAATGGCTGATCGCCATTTCCGCGTAGATAAGCAGACTATCAATCAAGGCAAAGGTAAAAAAAGCAACAATGACAACGCCGAAGAGCGTACCGTTGTCAGAGTTACTACCTTGGATAATTTAACCACTCGTCGGGAAGAACTAGCGCAGTTAGCTGGTGGTAAATCTGCAAGTGATGCGATCGCTTTTGCAGAATCTCTGTTACTGCAAGCTGCTAACCACCGCCGTGGGGAGCATACTTAGGAATGTGGATTAAATAAGATCCAGATGAAGCAGAAGCAGACAGTGCATTTTTGCAGTTGTCTCAAGTTACTTCTCTCTCAAGTTACTTCTCATGAAAGAGCAAGTCAGTGGTATGCAGGATGACTACAAGTCATTGAGTCTTTATTGCAAATGCCAAGGCGATGTTGTCTAGCTAGAGAAAATGATTATTTTAGCCAATCAATTCATTCGCAAGATACTTTACGGTAGAGGGCACAACTCCAAGAATTACGAATTACGAATTACGAATTACGAATTACGAATTAAATTAACATCTCTGGTTATCTTCAACATTTTATTTCCACCAGGCTGTAGTTCGTATTCAACCTTTTCAATATCTACTTTATAACCCTTTGAAGTGTAATATTTAACTACTTCATCTAAGTGTTGTGAATGTTTCCACATTAAAGTTATCAGGGGAAATATTCGGATTTCTTTAGCAATACGCAGCATCTCACCTACAGAATATAGATGAAAATTGTAATCGAGATGGTCTGAATATAAAAACAATAAATGTGAACAAAGGGCTATATCAAATTCTTGATTTTTAAATGCCAATTTTGGCAATTTCCCAGTTCTGTATCTGTTGGTGTTTATGCCAGTTTCATAATCAGACAGAAATTCTTGAATAACTTTCACTCGATTGTTTCGCAAATCCTCTGGAGATTTATGATAGCTCCATACCCAATCATTTGATGTAACCTTGACTTGGTTAATGATGTTATCTACAACTTCATTAAATCTTTGCAATATTTCATCACCGGCAAATTGGTAGAGTGGATCAACAGAAACTACACTTTTACCCTGACGTGTCATTTCTGCATTAAAGCTTGCCGGTCCATCCCCAATTCCAATAATTCTTTTATTTAAATCTGCATTTGTTAAATTGAATATTTTTATATATTCATCCATTGACCTCCCAAAAGGAACTACTTGATCTAAAACCATTGCCATAGAATTTACCTCATCAATAGACTGATTACACAGAATAATAGCAAACTAAAAATACTTGATTGCTAGCCGGCAATCATTCAAATGAATCTGATAACACCACATCTTTACGCAATTTGAGATTTTGAATGCGAGTATCTTCGGTGGGTGGCACATCCCTTTGAGCAAATGGAATTTGCTTAAAGTTAGCAGCCAGATATTCTGCTAATGCATCTTGCTCTGAACCATCAGCAGCAAAGGTGGCTAAACCTGTGCGTTTGCTCTTATCAGCATCTTTTGATGTCAAATCAACCCCTTCTCTTTTGGGAAAAGGATAGCCATCACCACCAGTTGCGAGGAAGTTTAGGGTAACAGTGCGGAAGACCCGATTAGGGTCACCCACTAACTCTGCATTTTTAACCACGACATCAATAATTTTGCCTTTCCCATCTTTGATAGCAAGGGATTTGACACGCTTACCTGCTGGCAAGTCCGGGTCAAAGCTAAAGGTTAATCCCGCTACTTGGGGAAAACTACCAGGGGTAGCACCGGGCGCTATAGCTGCTACACTGTGTTCAATGACTGCTAGTAGTTCTGTTGCACTCAGAGTAAGTAAAGTCAAGCCATTGTTGAATCGTAGCGCATTGGTGATATCAAGTTGGGAAATTTCTTTTGCTTTCTTACCTGCCACAGGATTTGCTTGAGGTGGCAGTTTGATAACATCCTGTGAGCGAGTCGAACCTGCGGGAAAGGTATAGATACCAATATTGTCACGGATGCCACCACCATTTTTGATCGAAATGACAGTTTTCGGATCATATCGCTTGGCGATCGCTAAATCAGCTTCAGCTGTCAAATTCCCTAAATTGGTTTCTTGTGTGCGAACATCACCTCGCCAGCCATTGAGGAAAACGTTGGTTTTACCGAAAATCTGACCATCTTGCGCAATAATAACTTTTTTAAGTGCCTCTGTAATGGCGACAATTTTGGGGTCGGGTTTCCCACCTACAGCTCCTACTCCTTGGGAATCAGTAGCATAAGCACCGCTAATTTTGGGGTCAATACTAAACGGAATAATCACTCCATTGGCATCAAAGTTAACTACTAGACGACCGAGATAGCGATAGTTACCATCAGTATTAACTACGGCTATCGGATTACCATCTGCTGCTTTTTTGAGGATTGGGTAAGTTCCAGCAGATTTATCACCCACTCGGAGACGGTCTGTTTTATCGGCTAGTAAGGTATTGGAACCACCAGCAACAATAATATCTACTCCCTTGAGTAATTCTGCTAGCTTTTGCTCAATCGCAATTTGCTGCATATGCGCCAACAGAATAACTTTATTAATCTCTGGGTTTTTTGTCAGCAGTTTATCAACAGAAGTTTGAATTTCAGCAGCTAAGGCGGCGATGTCTGCGGCATCACGCTCATTAAATTCTTTAGGCAACACAGTTACACCACCGGGAGAGGAAATAGTCCGCAGTGTGGGAGTTGTCGCCCCAACTACAGCAATTTTTTCACCATTGAGAGTAATAATGGTGCTACGGGCAATCTTATTAGGAATTTTACTTGCCTCTTGACCATCAGTAGTAACTAATTTTGCTAGGTCTTTATCAGTGCTGAAGTCTAGATTCGTGCTGAGATAGGGGAATTTTGTGCCTGGGTAATCTTCTTTAGGTCGAATTAAGTCAGCAACAAGACCCGTTCCTAAGTCAAATTCGTGATTGCCAAATGCGATCGCACCAAATCCAAGAGCATTTAAAATTAAGATATCTCCTCTTCCCTGTCCACCAAAAGCTGTGTGACTGGCAAATAAGAATGGACTAGGAATATAAGCATCTCCAGATGAAAGGATTAAGGTATTAGGATAATCAGGCTTTCTGTCACAATTTGCATCCTGATTTTTGAGTGCATTCAACACCGCAGAAAAGTTTGGTACATCCTTCAGCGCAGGAACACCTGCTTCTTGGTCAGAAGTATGTAATAGTTGCAGTGTGAATCCTGGCTTAGGTGCTGTTTTGACTTGTGCTACACCAACACTAGTTCCTAGAAATAAAAAGCTGCCAAATCTAATTAGCAAACTTAACTGCTTAAGACTAAAATCTAAAATATTAAATTTACTTGAAATTTTATTTATTGAATCTAGAAAATGCATAATAACTTTTAGACTTGATCGGGGGTGAATACTTTTATAGTTTGCTTTTACCTTAGACTATAGTATTGAACCACAATTTAACCATCCGGTGTGAGTCGATGCACATAATTGCGGGTAAACATTTTTTCAATATCACGAATTTAAGGTGAGAACTAAAAAGTAATCCCATCGCCCCATAAAGTTTTAGTATCAGGTTTCGCGTTTCATAAAAATGGATAAAATTGAGCTAAATAAATGTTTTAAAAATAACCACAAAATGAAATACTGGTGTTTGATGCTTCAACTTTAAGCTGATAAACAAGCAGATAGCTATGAAAAATAAATTGGATGAGAGCCATAAGAATATAAAAACACCAGCTTTTGATAGCCCAATTTTGTCAGTAAAAAATTTAGGGCGGCAAATCCAAAATCGTTGGTTGTGGCAAGATTTAAATTTTGAATTATATTCAGGTGAACGAGTTGCAGTTTTAGGTGTTTCGGGTTCAGGTAAAAGCTTGCTGCTGCGTGTATTAGCTGGTCTTGATACGGCACAATCTGGGCAAATTATTTTTGGGGGAAAATCAATCAATTCCCACTTTCTACCCCATTACCGTTCTCAAATTATTTACTTGCATCAACGACCAGCCCTTTGGGAAGGAACTGTCGAAGAAAACCTAAAGCAAGTGTATCGTTTGACAACTCACCGCCATAAAGTTTATAACCGTCAACTAATTCTAGAATATTTGCATCTTCTGCATCGAGATGCTGATTTTTTGCAGCGTCCAGTTAGTGCTATTTCTGGCGGTGAAGGTCAAATTGTAGCCTTTTTACGAGCCTTGCAACTGTCGCCAAGAGTACTGCTACTTGATGAACCCACTGCTTCTTTAGATGGGTCAACTGCCAATAGTTTAGAAGCTTTGATTGCAGCTTGGCTTCATGATGACCCAGAACGAGCATATCTTTGGACAAGTCATGACCCTGATCAGTTGCAGAGATTAACAACCCGCCAAATTACTTTAAATGGGAGAAATAATGGTAACTAATTATATCTCTATTAGCTATGGACAACTCGCTTTGGCGACTTTGTTTGTTGTTATTAATATCGGACTTTCCTTTGCCTTGCGTTTGGGACTAGCCCAAAGTCTTTTGGTAGCATCGATGCGAATGGTAGTGCAATTATTGCTGGTGGGATACGTATTGCAGTGGGTATTTACTTTGCGTAACCCAGTATTGGTGCTACTTGTGGCTCTTGCCATGGCCACAATTGCAGGTTTTTCTAGTGTCAACCGAACCCGCAGACGATTTATAGGGATCTACTGGAGCAATTTTGTTTCCTTGTTAAGTGCTTCATTTTTAGTGACGGGGTTAACAGTTAATGGCATAATTCGCGTTGAGCCTTGGTACGACCCACAGTATCAAATTCCCATGTTAGGGATGGTTTTAGGTAATGCTCTCACGGGTACATCCCTGGCTTTAGACCGCTTTTTGGAGGATTTGACCACTAGAAGAGAGCAAATAGAGGCATTATTGGCTTTAGGAGCCACCCGTTGGGAAGCAGCACATCAGTCAGTCAAAGAAGCTCTGAGGACGGGGATGATTCCCACTATTAACTCTATGATGGTGATGGGTTTAGTCAGTCTACCGGGGATGATGACTGGTCAAATTTTGGCAGGAGCGAACCCGACTGACGCTGTACGCTATCAAATTCTGATTATTTTTACTCAAACATCGGGAACTGCGATCGCTACAATAGGTGTTGTGATTCTAACTTTTCTAGCTCTGTTTAATCGGCAACATCAGCTTGCAGAGATTGCACGCAAGCTAGGTTAGTTCCATCGTATCGTAAACTCATCATTCGTAATTTTTGAATTAGGAATTACGAATTATTCACTTTGCCTTGCCAAACAATTTTCTGAATTTGAATTTATTTCGGGATCAATTTAATTTTATAAAATTTATCTGCAACTTCTTGTTGTTTAGTGATTCTTAAGTTGGCATAAGAAAGCTTCATTCTGCTATTTTCTGTGACACACTCCTCAAGCTAGGTACTGATGCTTAATCATGTATATATATTGGTGATCGCTATACAGATGACTGATGTGGGGCTAAAGGAGTAAAAAGGAAATATATTTTGATTAACAGCGACCAACGTTATCAAGAGCTAGGTGAACAGAGAGTTGAAAACCTTTTTCAAGTTGAAGATAGGCTATTTCTTGATCAATTTAGTCAACTATAATTGCCGAGCAAGCACAATAAAATCTACTAGCTGCCTAACAGACGTTTGCAATGCAAATTCTTAAAGTACTAACTAGAGTCTATCTGAGTCCGATAGATTTAGATGAGGCGATCGCTTTCTATGAAAATCTCTTTACAGAAAAATGTTGGTTATGGTTTCAATATTCTGAGGCTGAGTTGGAACTCGCAGGTGTGGGTTCTATTCTTTTAATTGCTGGTTCGACAGAAGCACTCTCTTCATTCAAGAGTACACATGCAACATTTCTTGTTGACTCACTCAATGATTTTAAAGAAGCACTTATTCAGCAGGGTGCAGTAATTCTGGCAGAACCTAATAAAGTTCCCACTGGAGTCAATATGCGAGCAATGCATCCTGATGGAACCATTGTTGAGTATGTTGAGTTTGTATGATTAATTTTTAGCTCAAAAAGGATCTGCTGTGAAAGCTGCAATCAGACTAGCTAATGAAAATGATGCCTTAAAAAGGCTGGCAATTTATGCGCCGATTGGGCGGGAAACTCCAATTTACTTTGAGATAGAGCCTCCCAGCAAAACGGAATTTGAGGGCCGTATCCAGAATTATCAACAGCAAATGCCTTGGCTAGTGTGTAAAATTATATGGCTATGCTACTCCCTATCGGACTCGTGCCGCTTACCAATGGTCTGTAGAATCATCCGTGTACGTCAATGCTGAACATCGCAGAAAAGGAGTTGCTAAAGCTTTGTACACTTCCCTTTTTGGGTTGCTGCGACTCCAAGGATTTTATAACGTTTTTGCTGCGATCGCTTAACTTTTCATCATAGCCGAGAAAAGCAGTCAATTAATAGCTAGTTGTAATCAGGTACCACTACTTTATCACAAGGTTTTACCACAACTTGCACACATGAGCAAATTAGGAGATTGGAAAAGTATCATTTACGTTTAATTAAGTCCACTTACTTAGCGATCAGTTGCTTACATTACTTTTCATCACAGTTTTATAAAGTCTGACTAAATATTTAGCTGCTATGTCATAATAAAAGGTGAGAATTAATTCGGCGACCGCGTTTGTTTTTATTATTGACAGGCTTTTTCCTTTTGGTATTCACAGACTTTTCTCCGAAATCTAAAACTCTACACATCTATGATTTGGGAGAAAATTTATGTCAGTTTATGTAGGCAATCTTTCTTACGAAGTTACAGAAGAAGGTTTGAATGCTGTGTTTGCAGAATATGGTTCTGTAAAGCGGGTTCAGCTACCTACCGACCGTGACACAGGTCGTGTGCGTGGCTTTGGTTTTGTAGAAATGGGCACAGATGCTGAAGAAACAGCTGCCATTGATGCTCTTGATGGTGCTGAGTGGATGGGACGTGACCTTAAAGTGAACAAGGCTAAACCCAGAGAAGACAGAGGTTCCTTTGGTGGTAATCGGGGAAACAATAGCTTCGGCAATCGTTACTAAAATTCAGAGATATAGCTCTTGAAGCTAATCTATAAATTGAATTTAATTGTGGCTCAGGCAGGAATGCTTGAGCCTTTTTGTTACAAAACTTGCTTGATAAAAAGTTAAGCGATCGCCGCTTCACGAGTAGCAACTTTACTAAACCTCAGAAATTAAATATGCATTTGTAGAAACTGGAGTTTAGACTAAAAGCGATAGGAGAGAACGCAAATCAAAAGAAATTAGAGGTTAAAAATATTATCTTGTCAGCCTTAAAGCATCCTGACCTTTAACAATTATTGTGTAGTATACCTATTCAGAAAACAATACAATAATGATAATCATAAAAAGGGTGGGAGAGAAACGAGCGTCGCTCGTTTCTCTCCCACCTCCCCCTATTCGATTATCATTATCAAATAGAGATTAGATGGGGAATGATC
>NZ_WBKL01000121.1:0-3307 GCF_015714705.1 Nostoc sp. NZL
AGCTATGGGTGGAGTTTTTGCGGTGATTGGTACTCCAGCCCAACCACCCAAATCTCGCGGAAAGTCTCCAGGCTGGAAGACGGATCAACCACGTAAACGTAGAATTCGCTACCCCATAGTTAAAAAAACTACAACCAAGCCCCGCAAAGAGCAATCAGAATCTGCTTAGTAGTGTAGATTTTCATCTCTGAAGTCTGTTTCTTTTCAACTCAGCGTTGCTGAGTCTTTTCTTGTTGCCTAGTCTAAACTCCAGGTAAGGGCTTCAGCCCTACCTTCATGCAACTTAAATGCCGATTAGCTTATAAGTGCATTCCCTGGTTCTTGCCAGGGAACGAGAGGTAACTTCTAACTCTTAAAATCTTTCCACACCTTCAAATTGCTTGAGTGCCGATGCATTTGCTGCTTCACCACAAGTACGCGGTGTAGGGAATATCTTTTCAGGATTTGCTAACCCTTTAGGATTAAAAACTTGCCGCACCCATTGCATCGTTTCTAAATCAACTGGGCTAAACATCTGTGGCATATAGCACTTTTTCTCTTCACCAATGCCATGCTCACCAGAAATACTACCACCAACTTGGACACAAAGTTTGAGAATTTTTCCACCCATTTCTTCTACTTGCTCTAATGCTCCAGGCACAGAATTATCATAAAGAATTAGCGGATGAAGATTGCCATCGCCAGCATGAAATACATTAGCAACCCGATAACCGTATTGTTCACTTAATGTCTTAATTTCGTGCAGAACATAAGGCAACTGAGTCCGAGGAATTACACCATCTTGTACATAATAATCTGGACTTAAATGCCCAGCAGCAGCAAAAGCCGCTTTGCGTCCTTTCCATAATTTTAATCGGGTTTCTGGGTCACTAGCAGAAGTGACATTTCGCGCCCCATTCTTTTGACAAATTTCAGTAACTCGTTGCTTATTTCCTACAACTTCCACTTCTAAACCGTCAATTTCTATTAGCAAAATAGCAGTAGCATCACGGGGATAACAATTTGTTGCAACAACATCTTCAACTGCATTGATGCTGAAGTTATCCATCATTTCCATCCCACCAGGAATAATTCCGGCGCTGATGATGTCAGAAACAGTTGCTCCGGCAGCTTCAATACTGGTAAAATCTGCCAACAAGACACAAATTGATTCTGGACTTTTGAGAATTCGTAAAGTAATTTCTGTGGCAATTCCTAAAGTGCCTTCAGAACCAACAAACACACCTGTTAAGTCATAACCAGGCATTTCGGGGATTTGCCCGCCTAAATCAATAATTTCCCCTTCTGGCGTGACAATTTTTAATCCCAAAACGTGGTTAGTGGTAACGCCATACTTGAGACAATGTACGCCACCAGAGTTTTCAGCAATATTGCCTCCGATAGAGCAGATAATTTGACTAGATGGGTCAGGAGCATAGTAAAAACCAGCACCACTGACAGCTTGTGTTACCCAACTATTAATCACTCCTGGTTGCACAATTGCCCGCTGATTTTCCAAATCAATATTGAGGATTTGCCGCATTAAGGAAGTGACAATTAAAACAGAGTCTTTTTGTGGCAAAGCGCCACCAGATAGACCTGTGCCAGAGCCGCGTGCTATGAAGGCGATAGAGTATTGGTTGCATATCTTTACAATTTCTGCAACTTGTTCTGTAGTTCTCGGTAACACCACTACAGCCGGACGTTGGCGGTAACCAGTTAAACCATCGCATTCATAGGTAATGAGTTCTTCGCGGCGTTGCACCACACCATTTTTACCAAGGACAGCCTCGAATGCTTTGATAATGGGTTTCCAGTTGCGTTGTTTTTTATCTTGGGCAAGCATAGTTTTTTAAAGTTTGCTCTAGTAACTTAGAGTTTAAAACAATCCCCAAGTTTTGAGGGATTAGTCTCTACTCCAAACTCTTTTCCTGTTAACCAAAATTTGCTTGCTTGCTTAAGAAATCCCGGAAGCTGGAATGATAAAGACTGTAGCGGATTTCTCTATCCATTTCCTGGAGTGTTAAAAACTCACGCCAATTTTCCAGAACTTCTTCAACATCGTATTCATCAGCATCAATTGTACTAGCGATGCTTTCTGCTGATATGACTGATGAAACTTGCACTAACACACTCAGCACAGATGATTTAAATTCCTTCTCTTGGCTTGGCGAATTAGGGTGAATCATCTTGTGCAAATGCTGCTGATAATAAGCCTCTAAACCAGGGGGGAGTCGGTCAAACTCCTTAGAGATAGTAGGTAATATCTGGCTGAGATACATGAAATTGTTTTCGCTTTTGGCGGTTAGCTGTGCTGTGAGTTCTTCGTCATTGTTGACGTATTGCCAAATGTATGCGTTGGCATCCTCGTGGTTTTGTTGTGGGTATGCTGTTAAATCGAGAATTTCGGAAGGTGTTTCTATCAACAAACCGGATTGTTTCCGCAGGTATGGGCGGCGGGTGAGAAGGAAATAAACGCCACGTGGGAGATATCTGGGAAGATAAAAGAGATTTGAGCCTTTTGTTTGGTCGGTGCGGTTAACAGCATCTAAGGCATCGATAGCAATAATAAACTTTTGCTGGGGTTCTAGCTTATCGCTGACTTGCTGAAGCAGAGAATGTAGAGACGCAAAATTTTCTGTCTCAATTTGTGTGGAGATACTAGTAATAAATTCCTCAGCGCGATTTTTGCCTGGGAGTTGGGCGTTGTAATAAAGAACTTGGGGATTTTCTATGACGTACTTAGCGAGGATGGAACTTTTACCGCTACCGGGTGCGCCAATTATGGTAAAGTAACCGCGATCGTAACGCTGAATAAAGTTGGATATTGCGGTGAAGACGAAGGCGCGACCAACAAAGTTTTGACTTTTTTTGAGAATGACTTGTTGAAACTCTGTTGGGTAGGAGGGAGTATTGATTGACGTTGGGGGTCGAGGTGAAGTGTTCATACTTTTTAAACATTCTCCAACCGCAAAAAATGCACTCTCCCTGATGACTCCCCTGCCACAATTGTCACCCCATCTGCGGCAACAGCGCAGCAATAAAATGGAGCCTCTCCTTTAAAAGTAGCAATTTCTTCCCCAGTTTCCAGATTCCAGAATTTGAGTGTGTTGTCATCTGAAGCAGAAATCACCCGCTTGCCATCGGCGGTGAGGGCTACTGCTCTTACCGAGTTGCTATGACCTTTAAAAGTCCGCTCATCTTTCCCAGTTTTCAGATTCCAAAGTTTGAGTGTGTTGTCAGCTGAAGCAGAAATCACCCGCTTGCCATCGGCGGTGAGGGCTACTGCTCTTACCGAGTTGCTATGACCTTTAAAAGTCCGCTCATC
>NZ_WBKL01000125.1:0-39327 GCF_015714705.1 Nostoc sp. NZL
CTAATGACTAATGACTAATGACTAATGACTAATGACTAATGACTAATGACTAATGACTAATGACTAATGACTAATGACTAATGACTAATGACTAATGACTAAAATAAATAAATTAAGGGGTTGACAATTAGGGATAAATTTGAGATATTGATATATGGCAATTGATTGCGGGTGTAGCTCAGTGGTAGAGCGTCACCTTGCCAAGGTGAATGTCGCGCGTTCGAATCGCGTCACCCGCTTCCAACTAAAACCTCTTGGAATTTTCAAATCCAAGGGGTTTAGTATTTTTAGGGTGCAATGAAGTGTTCGTCGATTTGCGCTCCACTTTTGTGAACCGTTCCCAATGTGGACAGATCGAGCAAACAATCGTCTACTCAATCAATTTGAATATTGCCCACTTGCTAAGAAATATAAAACCCAACTTTAGGCTGGTGTAGATATACATTAGCTTGGCTACAATCTTTACAAGTGTAATCAATTCGTTTTATGTAGGGTGTATTACACTGGACTAAAGGTGGCTAGTTAAATAGTAGTGCAGTCAGGTGCAAAGCGTTTTTTAGCAGTGAAGTTAGCCACAATCTATTTGGAGAAAGAGTCACACACACGCTCTGGATGTTTTGGCAATTCCCGCTCTTGAAACGCTTGTGAAATGCAAGCAATAGAGATTGGACGTAATCCCGACATAACCTTGATAACTGGATAGTAATATACAGTGACCTAAAAGAAAATTAGGGGGTTTATTGGTGTTTGTTGTTTATGAGCGTAGCCTTCCCAAACGATTTGTTTTAGGAGCGATCGCCACGTAGGCTTAAAATTGTACCAGATGTGTCAGCATAATAAATGCTCAAAAACGCAACCACTTACCTTGAAAGCAACAGATGAAGAGAAGGAAATTTTTAAACAAGATTGCCAGCTACTGGGAAAGACTTCAAACAGACGATCCTATACTGGTATGGCAATTACGATACTTAAATTTGGCTGCATCTACTGTTTGCAATCATGGCGATGTTTGGAACGCCTGTCCATCTATATAAATAATAGAGAAGCCTTATCAGGCATTTACCAAGACTTATATTCTCGTAATTCGTGTAAAACACGCCCAAGTTATTAGAACGCTTGTGCAATCTCAAAAACCTGAAAAAATAGACTTCAATACCGAATATCCCTGTCCCTGTCGTCGCCGGGGTCAGTTAATTCCGATTACGCTGACAGAAGCATTTGGTTGCGATCGCTGTCAGCAAATCTTTGTAGTAGAAGATAATGGTCATGTCCTAGAACAGCTTTCTACCACCTATCCCTACAAACGGGCTTGGCGTTGGATGGGAAATAGTTGGCATGTTGTCCATCCCCGCTTGGGAGAAAGCTATCTGCCTATAGCACTTGGCATTATTTTCGTGCTAGTGATTATATGGCTGCCATTAGCACTGCGATTGGCAAATGGTTCCAGCATTATTGCTTGGGCAATGGTGGCGGTGCTATTGGCTATTCTGCCAGCGCTAATGGTCTGGCTTACCTACAGACGTTAACTCAATGACTGTTGAAGTTTTGGATGACCACCCCGAACCGATTACTAGTGCCCAACGAGCCTATCATGCTTCCCTAAAGTTGGGGATCACAAAAGGAGCAGACCGAAGTCGTGCAGTACTGGCAATGGCACAAGCTCTTGAGCGCTCATTTGACGACATTCTAGAAGCCAATACTTTGGATTTAGAAGCCAGTCGAGAAATGGCAGTGCCAGAGTTGATATTGGACTGGCTGAAGCTGACTCCCACAAGGCTAGAGATGACCGTGGACATTTTACAACGGTTGGGGGAATTATCAGATCCGCTGCGGCGCGTCAGAACGGCTGATTATCAACTGGAAGATTCCCAAAGTTACACCCAGTTAATGCCCTTGGGAGTGATTGGATTTATTTATGAAGCGTTCCCAGATTTAGGGGCGATCGCAGCGGGTTTTTGTATCAAAACTGGCAATAGTATTATTCTCAAAGGCAGTACTGAAGCTAGCCATTCTAACGCGGTCATTGCTGAGATACTGCAAAGTGCGATCGCAGAAGTTGGTCTAGCTCCAGGCTGTCTAGAACTGATCACAGCAGAACATGGTGCTTCGATTCGGGATTTAGTTACCCAAGACCAGTATGTGAATTTAGTAATTCCCTACGGACGTACTACCTTAATACAGCAGGTAGTACGACACTCAACTTGCCCAGTCTTAAAGTCAGCAATGGGTAACTGTTATCTCTACTGGTCGCTCAATAGCAGCTTAGAAATGGTGCGCTGGATGATTTTTAATAGCCATCAGAGCGAACCAGACCAAGTTAATGCCATTGAAAAGGTGCTAATTCATCGCCAAGCCTTGCCATCATCTTTAGCAGTTCTGTGGAACAGCTTGATGGAAAAAGGCTTTGAAATTAAAGGGGATGCAGAACTAGTAGAAGCCTTTCCCCAGTTGCAGCTGGTGAAGGAAAGCGAATGGGGAAACCCTTATTTAACTAGGACAGTGGCTTTTAAACTTGTGGATAGCTTAGAGGGTGCGATCGCCTGGATTAATGAACACAGCAGTGGTCATGCCGACTCTATCGTTACTGAATCCTACCAGGAAAGTCGGCAGTTTGCCTTAGGAGTTAACAGTGCTTCTACCTACATCAACACTTCCCCGCGTTTTTCCCGCAACCCCTCGCGGGGAGATTCAGTATTTCTTGGCATGTCTAACCAAAAAGGTCATCGTCGGGGATTTATCAGCCTGGAAACTTTGACCACCGTCAAGCACATTGTTCAGGGAAATGGCAGATTTTAAATAATTCGTAATTCGTAATGACGCTCGCGGACTCGCTACCGCTACGCTAACGTAATTCGTAATTAAAAAAGGGTTTGCCAAAAGTGCCTGTAGTGGCAGTTCTGTGGGGTCTAAATGTCCCACAAAATTCTTCCCATGCCCCAATCCGACAACTGAGACTTGAATTCCTCTGTGAAAACCCTAGTTTCGTTTGTAGTCCAAAACGGACAACCAGCCAGGGGCGCATCTAAGTTAAGCGAATCTCATCAGTAATCAAACAAACCCCCACAGATTCTATTTGGGGGGTTTCAATATAGTATTAAATATGATTTTTACTATTAGAACATCTGAATTCGGATGTTGTTATCCTACATTTTCTGCTCTTGGAATATGGCAATCCTATCTGAGTTCCCAAAACTGCAAGAGACTTTAAAAAAGGCGGATAATAGGGAAAATTTAGAATTAGTCGTAGACTATTCAAGCCTGAGCGATCGCCTGTTAGGGCTTACAGTGAATAAATTTTTCTGATGAGTTATTTTGGCATTTCTTTGCAATACTTAACTAATTTATAATTAAAAAAAATTAACATAGATTAAAAATAATAACTAACATCATAATTTATTAAGTTCTTCAGGCTAAGTTGAGAGTATGCTTAATAATTGAAGTCTAGTTGAGAGTTTAAGTAACTAGGTGCAAATAAATCTAAACATTTGTTTACTTATTCATTTGTTTGAGTGTTAAATACTAAAAAATAAAGTTTATTTGTACCAACTTACTAACTAGGTTGTCGAGCAAGGCGGTAAAAATTTTACCAGAGCCAAGTACTAACAGCGAAAACAAAAGTAAACTTAACAAAAATTACGTAATATGATAAGAAGAATTTTGCTGGCTGTATCGGGATTGGGACACGCAGAAGAAATGCTCAAAACCCTGAAAGAAATCCCTTCAATTCAATCTGCAAAAGTTACAATTTTGCATGTTGTTCAGGCACAAAGTACTGCTGCTACCATGACAACTAAATGGGAAAATGGTGGTAAAATTCTGGCGAATGCCATCCAAACTTTGAACTTAGACCCTAGCGAGGTTTCTTCAATTTTGCGCGAAGGCGACCCCAAAGATGTAGTTTGCCAAGTAGCTGATGAAATCGACGCTGACTTGATTATTATGGGTTCACGCGGACTTAAGCGGCTGCAATCGATTTTATCGAACTCAGTCAGCCAGTATGTTTTTCAGCTATCTTCTCGCCCCATGTTGCTGGTAAAAGATGACATTTATGTGAAAAGAATTAAGCGCATTATGGTGGCAATAGACAACTCTGATTCTGCAAAAAACTGCTTGAAATTGGCACTGTTTTTACTGCGAGATATTCAGGGAGGCCAGTTAATTTTGGCAAATGTGACTACAGACTTAGGCGGTAAAAAATCGGAAATAACTGAAGTTAGTTCAGACAAAAATCCAGTTTTAGCAGCCGCAGTTGCAGAAGCTGAAAAACAGGGCATCCAATCTCGTTCTTATATCAGCAGTGGCAAACCTGGTGAAGAAATTTGTCGATTGGCAGAGGAGTTGAATGTAGACTTATTATTGCTCGGTTCTCCTGATCGCCGCCCATCGATCGCTAAGAGTTTTGTCGATATAGACAGACTCATCGGTTCTTCCTTGTCTGATTATGTTCGAGTCAATGCCACTTGTCCAGTACTGTTGGCGCGGACGATCGCTTAAAGGCAAAATAGAGTTAGTGGTAGATAAATAAAAACCCCTACACGACTAGTGCAGGGGTTTTTTATTTGATACACAAACTTTTAACTATCTTTTCCACCTTCGCGGCTAGCAGTTTGGATGTACAGAATTAGTAAAAACACAGTGGGGACTAGTACGAACAAAATGCTCGCTACGAACCCCAGGTCATTAACTTGCATGGCAAGAAAGCCTCTCTTAAATTTCCAGTCAACAACATTAGGATAGCATCATCAATGACAGAGTTAGCCCAAATTTTTTACTTTCTCACATGCTAACCACGGTTGATCCCACAAAAGTTAAGGCTTCGTAACCACACTGACTGAGCCATTCACTAAAGTTTGACAGGCAAGGCGGTAATTTTCTGGCTTTTTTTTGAATTTTCGGTTTTCTACGTCTGTGCGGGGGGAGAGATTTTCTATTCCTTCGACTATTTCCACAACGCAAGTACCACACTGACCATTACCACCGCAATTGGTCATCTTGCCAATGAATGTATATATATCAATGCCATTTTGCATCGCTTTGAGTCGGAGATTTGCACCATCTGCCGCCACTACTTCTTTATTCTCTTTAACGAATTTGATATTACCCATAACTAATTCCTCCTTGACTCTAAGCTTGGCTTTCAAGGCTTCATATTGACATGGCTTGATTCACATCTTATTTATTATATTAAATCATTACAAAATATTAATAAATATTAATTTTATAAAATATATCGCCACAAAAAAATAGAACAGGTATAGTACCTGTCCTATAAATTGAAAAATAGATTAACTTACCTAAATCCCACGGCTGCCTGCCAAACGAAAGCAAGCAACAAGAAGAATACAGGGATGACTGGGAGAACGTCCACCAAAGGATCAAAGATTTGGTAAGCTTCAGGCAGTTTTGCTAATAAAAGTCCTGCTTCCATGTTTGTTTAAATCCAACTATCCAACACAGCTTTCATAATTGAGAGATATCTTAACATGGTTTGGGTCTTGATAATTTGTCAATAGTCATTTGTAATTTCCCCCTCATCTGGTGCTGATTCAGATGAGTTGAGCCAGTGACCAAATTCTGTAACAAAGCAATCGCTCAATATTGCTTCCCTAATCTTTTGCGTAAAGCGAATTAGTTCGGTAATGTTGTGAATGCTCAACAAAGTATAAGCTAAAATTTCTTGCGATCGCACTAAATGAGATATGTAAGCCCGGCTAAAATTTTGACAAGTGTAGCAAGGACAAGTTTCATCTAATGGCGTAAAATCTTCACGAAACTTAGCATTTTTTAAATTCCAGCGTCCGCCTTGGACTATTGCCGTCCCATGCCTTGCCCAACGGGTGGGAATTACGCAATCAAATAAATCTATACCAGATGCGATCGCGATCGCCATTTCCCGATAAGTACCGACACCCATCAAATAACGCGGCTTTTCAGGCGGTAGAAGCGGTGCTGTGACTTTCACAATCTCAGCCATCAATTCTGGCGGTTCTCCCACACTCACGCCACCAATGGCATATCCGGGCAAATCTAACTTAGCCAAAGCTTCTGCTGCACGGCAACGCAAATCCAAATATACGCCCCCTTGCACAATCCCAAACAAAGCCTGTTCACTGCGTTGATGAGCCGTAATGCAGCGTTCTAACCAACGATAAGTGCGCTCAGTTGCAGTTTCTACCTCTTGGCGAGTTGCTGGGTAGGGTGGACACTCATCAAAGGCCATGATCACATCTGCCCCTAAAGTATTTTGAATCTGAATGGAGCGCTCTGGGGTCAAGTTAATAATTTGCCCATCATGGGGTGAGCGGAAAGTTACGCCTTCTTCAGTAATTTTTCGCATCTCGCTTAAGCTGAAGACCTGAAACCCACCTGAATCTGTGAGCATTGGGCCGTTCCAACCCATAAATTTGTGCAACCCACCACCCCCAGCCACGATCGCTTCTCCAGGTTGTAGGTGAAGATGATAAGTATTCGATAAGATCATTTGCGCCCCAGTATCTCGTAGCTGAGATGGAGTGATAGTTTTGACATTTGCCAGCGTTCCCACTGGCATAAATCTGGGGGTTTCTACAACGCCGTGAGGAGTAAAAAACACTCCTGCTCTAGCTTTGGTTTGGCTACAGCAAGCAAGACATTCAAAGGAAAAATTCGCACTCATACCATTTTAGATTTTTGAAGATGCGCCTATAGGACTTACCCAAAACTATACGATTGTAGGGGCAATTCATGTAGCCGAAGGCTTCCCATACCACTTTGTGGAAACAAGCTACGCGTAGTGTCTCCGTTAGAAGAAGGATATTGCTCCTACATGAATAAAGCGCAGTCTCATTGAAAGAGGCAGGAGACAGGGGACAGGGGGCAGGAGGGGATTCAATCCCTACTGATTTGAAGCCACTTAACTCTCGTTCAGTGCTTTTGGTTTAAGCCCTTGCTCTAAGGGCGATGGCGCAACCTGCCGCGATGCCTGCGGCAGAAAACAGAGAGCAGTTTTCTTCTCTCTTCAACTGCCCTCTATTTTCTGCCTTCCTTGATAAAAATGGTATGACAGTTGCTATTTTAGAAAGAATCAGAACAGTCATCGTCGATTTCTGCATCCCATCTGGCTGAGAGGACTTGCTCCATCATCGCTTCTATGGCGCTGACATTGAAGTTTCGCTCTCGTCGCTCTTGTATGGGAGTTGATCGGGGAATCAACCGCAGACACACTCCTTCTTGCATCAAATCAAAATAGGTTTCCTGTTGCGATGACTGTTTTAGTTCCAAGTAATCAAAACTACAAACATTCAGATATAGCGCGTGGTTAGCCACTAAGGTAGACCTTTGCGGATTGGCGAAAACCTCCATCACATCCCCTTCACCCTCGCTCAGTATCTTATCTTCTTGGGTGTAGATGTAGTGGACTCGACCTAAATCTGTCAGCAATCGCCGGATGTCGAGCTTATTCACAATGATGCCCGTGTTAATAATGCACGGAGCTGGTATCCTGGTGTCGGGTAGATGGTGACTCATAGGAAAATAGCGATTGAGCTAAGGAGAGCAACAACATAGCTAAACTGTCATAATTGAATAGCTTGTTTACTCCCTACATTTAAAAAAATATCAATTTTGTGGGGCAATCGTCTAACTAATCTGGAGTAAGTTTTTACTTAACGAATACAAAACACCAATTTTGATTCCTGATGGAATTTTAATTTCCTGAATCATTCGTTTTTGTATAAAAAGTACTGTGATTATTGGTTTACCACTTAGAACAGCATAACAAAATTTTCAAGGAGAATCTCTAATAGAAGTAAATCTTATCTAAAGTTTTAAAGTCTGTTCATATCGGTTGTAACAAACCCAAGTCTATTATCCAGCAATTAACCAAATATTAATGTAACTAAGATGACGAAACAGCAACAGTGGTGGAAAAAGCTGCTGTTAAAGCTGGCAGCAAGTATTATATTTTACACGATTATTCCTATGCCGTATTTGAACGGATTGGAATTTGGGGGAGTGGCACGTCTTGCTTGGCTTATAGGATTGATAATTGGGGGAATTTTGGGGTTACTGGATACGGGGATGGATTTTATTGGTATGCCAGTGTTAACTCGTAGTGCTTTAGTAGTCAGTGTTTGGATTGCCATAACTGGAGGACTGCACTTAGATGGGGCAATGGATACTGCCGATGGTTTAGCAGTGGGCGACCCAGATCGGCGGCTGGAGGTGATGACAGATAGCGCCACAGGTGCTTTTGGAGCAATGGCAGCGATCGCCTTGGTATTACTAAAAATAACTGCTTTGACAGATATGCCAGAAAACCGTTGGTTATTGCTGATAGCAGCTTGTGGCTGGGGACGTTGGGGACAGCAGCTAGCGATCGCCCGATATCCTTATCTGAAACCAACTGGCAAAGGTGCATTTCACAAACAAGCCATTCGTTCTTACAGAGATTTGTTACCGGGATTGTTGTTGTTGTTGGGTTTGAGTGGTTTACTTGTGCTAATAGATAAACAGCAGCTATTTCTCGCACTGGCAATGATAGTTGCTGGAAGTGCGATCGCTACTTTAACTGGTGCATGGTTCAACCACAAACTAGGTGGACACACAGGAGATACCTACGGCGCAGTCGTTGAGTGGACAGAAGCCTTATTTCTCTGTGTACTGACAGTTTTTTAAAAAATGAGGGAGCAGGGAGCAGGAAAAGAATTTTTAACTCCTGACTAATGACTACTTCATTTAATAGGTTGCAGCTTTGTCACCTTGAGTTTAAAAGCCCCAACCCCAGTTTCCCCAAAAGACCGGACACGAATAACATAATTCCCTGTCTCTACGATGCGGGTAAATAGTAGGGAATTGCTACTACCATCTGGGCCATCATCATTTTCTGCCAGAGTCGATCCGTTAGGTGCTAGCAGGGTGATGATACTGTCAAAGTTTTCAGATGACAGGTCAACTGCTAAATTATCGCCCTTCTCTAACCTCACAGTGTAATCACGAGCAAACCCACCCTGACCTGTGGGAATGTCTTTATCTGAAAGGCTATCGGAAAGTTCAGTACTGTTAGATAAAGGAATTGGACTATACAATTTATTTTGAGCAAAAGCTGCACTTGTGCTTATGCCTATTGCCAGCAATGTGGCAGGAATGATGATGAGTTGTTTTAAACCCGCCGCAAAAACTTTATTCATACATTTCAAGCAATTGTTTCTACAGAAATAGGGTAATTCGGTCAATTTATGCACTTATCTGCTAAAGCTTGCCCATTAATTCTTGATTTATCCGTCTTTGACCGCAGTGGCTACTGCTACTAATCCTAAGACCACAATTCCATACTGACTAAGTGTTTGCACAGCAGACCTGGCAGTAGCACCAGTAGTATAAATATCATCCACTAACAGCACTGGGACATTTGGAGGACGACGGCGAAATTCTTGCCCAACAGCAAAAGCTTTAGCCAAGTTTTGTTCTCGTTTAGATACCGATAAACCAAATTGCGCTTCAGTTTCTCGCACTCTTGCTAAACCATTTAGTTTCAATTTTAATCCAGTTATTTCGCAGAAGCTTTGTCCTATCAGTGCGGCTTGATTGTATTTACGTTGTTTTTGCTTGCTAGGGTGGAGTGGGATGGGAACTACCACAGGCTGGCTATCTCGCCTCGGTGAATTTAACAACCATGCTTCTCCTAACCATTGACCCAAGGGACGAGCTATTTGGGGTTGATTTTCATATTTCATCGCTGCGATCGCTCGTTTCACCGGGCCACCATACTCCCCCCAGCCAAATACTGGTATTGGCTCTTGCCATAAAGAAATCGGGTCTTTTCGTTGACATTTTTGCAGTTGTCTGGTGCAGTTCTGACAGAATTCTTGCGAGGTTGCACGTTGGCACAGAGGGCAATGGGATTGGAGAAAAAGATTGAGTAAGCCTGTGAGATTTTTAATCCAAGTGTGCATTTAGAATTGTCCTTTGTCATTAGTCATTAGTCATTAGTCTTTGACCAATGACTTAACATACACGCGATCGCATCTTGTTGTTTCTACTCCCGTTGCTGGAGTGTAGCCGTTGCTTTCATACAGCTTGACTGCTTCCACCAAAACGCTGGCGGTTTCAATCCAAATTTGCCCAAATCCACGCTCTGCGATCGCGGCTTCTAGCTGTTGTAACAAATATTTCCCTAATCCCAAACCCCTAATGCTGGGTAAAAGATACATTTTGCGTATTTCTACGGCTTTTTCACCACGGTGTATAGGGTAGTAAGCCCCAGTACCTACTAACTGGCTTTGGTGTTCAATTACCCAAAACTCTCCCCCAGTAGCTAAATAAAATTCCTCTACTCGCAGCACATCTCGGTCAGCGCCCTTAGGTTCCCAACCCAAACCGTATTCTGATAGTACATAACTGATGACTTCGGCGGCTCTTGTGCGATCGCTTTTCACCCAATCACGAATTAAAAAATCTTGATAATAGTTTTTCATACCATTTGCTGGTCAAGTTTACACAGAAAATTTTCCTGGTTCTATATCCCAATTTACCCAGCAAATAGCTTTTGTGGCAGAGTCTATTTCAGGCGGTACTCTCAAGGTGTCAATGAGGCGATAAGGGGAGGAGAATTGTCTTCCCCTCCCCTTCTCTGCTTACCAAAGATAATTCAGCGATATAGTAGCCCGCCGCAGGCATCGCTACTATATCGCTGACATTGATATTACAAAAGGATTTGGTCCTTGGACTTGTGTACCAGATGTAGGGCTAAGTTCGTGATTGCGAACTAAAATAACTAAGTTTGTAGTTCAGATAATGGATAGTTGTTGGCGGCTAACTTTTAACTGATAATTCCTAGATTATTGTAGATTTCGATGAGATTTCCATCAGGATCGCGGAAATGAGCTGTGCGAATTCCCCAGTCTGGGCGATCTTGTGGTTCAGTCACAACGATCGCATTCTGATCTTTTACTTGCTGATAGACTTCATCCACGTTATCGACTGCAAAAATCAAGACAATTTTATCTCGATTGACAACATATGAAGGCTGTTCGATTCTTGGGACTACTTCAGCCATTAATTCTTTTTTGAACAAACCCAGCTTGAGATATCCGGTATTAAACTCAGCATATCCGCTATCTTCATCGCCCCAATCGACATCAAATTTCAGCAGATCCCGGTAGAACAGAAAAGAATCTTTATAGTTGGATACAAGCAGTCTCAGGTGTGTTAACTGAAGCTTCATATCTATTGGGTTAGTCTACTAACTGTGAATTCTAGGTTCTGGGTGCAAAGTCGCCAGTAACTCACTTTCGACAATTGCTAATTCATCAAGCCGTTGCATGACAATTTCTCTGTCAAAGTAAGTAGCAGCTAATACCCAATATATACCGTAGTGACGCGCTTCGGATGCCATTAGCCCACGATAAAATTTTGCT
Source organism: Nostoc sp. NZL (assembly GCF_015714705.1). Taxonomy (NCBI): domain Bacteria; kingdom Bacillati; phylum Cyanobacteriota; class Cyanophyceae; order Nostocales; family Nostocaceae; genus Nostoc; species Nostoc sp. NZL. Next base: position 11,397 of record NZ_WBKL01000125.1, read on the forward strand.
AATTCTGGCTCTGGACAGTGAGCAGCTAATAGTCCTAGGCGTTCGTGAGAGCGAGCTTCTATTAAACCAGTGACTAGTAAGGAATCCAGAAATCGCTCAGGTTCTTTAGGGCGGACTGTAGCTTTTAAACCCGCGCCGTAGGGAGGCGGTGGTAAGGGAGCCAGGGGAATATTCCGGCGTTCTAACCATTGGTTAACTAGCTCAAAGTGTTCTAGTTCTTCGCGGGCGATCGCAGTTAGTTCCCGAACCATTTTAGTATTGGAGGGGTAGCGAAACATCATGTTCAAGGCTACGCCTGCTGCTTTGCGTTCACAATGCGAGTGGTCGAGTAAGATGATATCTAAGTTAGCGATCGCTTGTTCAACCCAAGCAGAGCTAGTGGGCTGTTTCAGGACATTAATAGTTGGTAATTGAGTAAACACAGAGTCAATCAATTTTGGATTTTGGATTTTTCCATAGTTTAAACTAGTAGTCCACCAAAGAAACTTTGCGGGGTTTATCGTCAGAAAATCAAGTTCTTTTCTCCCCTGCCCCCTGCCCCCTCCCTCTTTCATTCCTGCTGCCGGCGTTCCTCCATTTCTTGACTTGAAATCATACTATTAACTCTTTCTACATCTACCATCATCAAAACTGCTCCTTGCATTTCAATGCCATGCAGGGGAGTGATGGCCAAGTAACATTTTATTTGCCTACCCCGACGATTGGTAGCATCGAGGATCATTTCTTGAAATTCTTTTTTCCCGGTTATGGACTCGCGGATAGGCGATCGCAACTGCTCGACGGGTAGCCCAATGTCTAGGCTAAAGAGAGACTTTCCTAGTACTTCATCAGTCCGCAAGCCCCATAAATCCTCTACCATGTAATTCCAAATTGAGATATTAAAGCTGCTGTCAATTACCACTATTCCCGTTTGGAGACTTCTCAAAATAGAGATGAGGAAAATGTTTGTGCGATTTAGTTCTGTAGTGCGCTGCGAAAGTTCGCTATTAATTGTCTGTAATTCTTCATTAGTAGATTGAAGTTCTTCATTCATCGTCTCCAATTCTTCATTGGTGGATTGGAGTTCTTCGTTGGTTGTTTCTAACTCTTCATTGGTGGATTGGAGTTCTTCGTTGGTGGTTTCTAATTCTTCATTGGTAGATTGAAGTTCTTCGTTGGTGGTTTCTAATTCTTCTTGGGAGCGTTGCAGCGCTTCTTGGAGTTTAATGTAACGGCTGACATCATTAAAAGCGATGCTAACACCTAAATAACTGGTGTCGGTGTCTTGCAAAGGCGTAATCAGCACATCCAGATATTGGGTTTCTGTGTTGGATAAATAGCGCTCTACATTTGTCAAGTTGATCGGGCGGCGTTCGGTATAAGCCCGTTCAATAAGCGATCGCAGTTCTATTGGTCGATAGGAAAGCTCTAGATCCTGGAAAGGACGAGTTAAATCTCTGGGTGAAAGGGCAAATAAATTCCGCGCCTGCTCGTTCACCAGTACTAGAGTGCCATTGTTATCAATAACCACTTGGGCGATTGTTGCTGTGTCGAAACTCAAATCTCGCAACCGCAGGTGTCGAGACAAACGGCTGCTAGATTCGTCTTCTACTGTATTTGCCATAACTAAGAGGCGATCGCGGATATTCACTGACGATGCCTTAGTAAATATCCGGTTTTTTAAGTCTATTGGGGTAAAAAGATTAGAATGCATCAACAGCATCTCTGCTTTCCCCAAAAACAGATAGCCAGTATCATTGAGTGCAAAATGAAACCGGGCCAGTATTCGCCCTTGAGTCTCAGAATTAAAATACATTAATGTATTACGGCTGACCAGTAAATCTAAGCGTGAAATTGGCGCATCCTGAAGTAGATCGTGGCGGCCAAAAATTACTGAGCGGCGCAAGTCTTGGCGGAAGACGTAGCGGTTACCGAGAATCTCAAAGTATTTTTGCCGCAGTTCATCAGGTACCTGCTGGACATCTTTTGCTGAATACACAGCTTGGCGAGCCTGATTGAGAGCCTCTTCATCTACATCTGTAGCGTAGATTTTCACTCGTTGGCGAAATTCCTCTGCTCCCAATATTTCAGCCATCAACATTGCCAAGGTATAAGCTTCTTCCCCAGAAGCACAGCCAGCGCTCCAGATGCGGATTTGGTCAGAAGTTTTTTTCTTCTTAAGTAGGTTAGGTAGTATTTGCTCGGCTAAGTATTCCCAAGCTGATGAATCTCGAAAAAAAGCGGTGACGTTAATTAGGATGGTGTTAAAAAGATAATTGAATTCTTCTGGATAAACTTCTAAGTAGTCTAGATAATCTCCAAAGTTCTCTATGGCCAATGGCTGCATTCGCTTGCGTACCCGACGCATCAAAGTCGAGCGCTTATAGCCTGTAAAATCAAATCCCCGGCTTTGTCTGAGATAAACTAGTAGATTTTCAAATTCGGGGTCTTTTTCTGTGCCAGTCATACCAATTTTGGATTTTAGATTTTGGTTTAGAAATCTTTACCAAAAAGCTGTTACCCAAACTTCAAATAATACTACCTATGGTAATTTTTTGTCACAGGGTAAGTTAAAGGGAATCAGGATTAAGGAAAGAAGGCTGATTGATATTTTGGGACTTGCTAATGATAATGTCAATCATAAGCACTTTCCCAGTTTATTAATTCTAATATTTTTTACTATTTTAAATTACCTCCGTCGCCCGGCCGGAAATAAATTTCCTATGTCAATCCTCTTCTTTATTTAGTTTTCGTTAGAAGACTTTAGCTATTAGCCTCAGAATTAATTCTGAGGCGGTAGTTGGGACTGGTGTAATATCTCAGTTGATTCAATACCCATGACTAAAGTCACCAGGGCGCTGGAGATTTCATCCAGGGGGAGAATAAAATCTACGTTACCAGTTTGAATTGCGGCGGAGGGCATCCCGGAAAATTCGGCGGTTTTTACGTCTTGGACAATAACGGTACCGCCCATTTTTTTTATTCCCTCTACTCCCATTGCGCCATCGCTACCTGTTCCAGTTAACACAACAGCGATCGCTCTATTTTTGTAACTAGCTGCAACCGATTCAAATAATAGGTCAGCCGAAGGACGTAAAAAATGGACTAATTCCGACTGTGATAAGGAAAGCGTGCCATCACCGTTAACCAACAAGTGACGATTGGGTGGAGCAATGTAAGCCGTTCCTGGGGTAAGACAATCTCCGTCCTTTGCCTGTTTGACAGTAAGAGGCGTGCGCCGACCGAGAATTTCTGCCATGAGTGAGCGATATTCGGGAGCGAGGTGTTGCACAACAGCGATCGCGGCTGGGAATTTTGCGGGTAGAGTCGATAGCACTTTAACTAGAGCAGTCAACCCGCCTGCTGAGGCTGCGATCGCCACTATGTCAAAGGCAGCATTAGTAAAGTGAGGTGGATGATTGTTGGTATCTTCTGCCATCTGAATCATGATTTTTCGGCTGTCAGTACCAACCAAAATTATTAGATACAGAGAGGATTAATATATTTAAAATTATGCATCTTTGCTTAAATAAATTATACAGTATATTTTAACTAATTTCCTTTTTTTTGCCTTTATATGTTAAGTTCATTGGTTAATCTTCCTCTTCTAGAATGCGTTTCGCCTGCAAAAGTCGCAGCCTATGTTCTTCACTAACTGTGGGGTATTGCAGATTTAATTCTTGTAATTTTGTGCAGATAATATTAGCGACTACTAGGCGTGTAAACCATTTGCGATCGGCAGGAATAATATACCACGGGGCCCATTTCGTACTGGTGTAATTAAAAACTTCTTCATAAGCATTCATATAATCATCCCAAAAAGCTCGTTCTCGGACATCACTATCTGAAAACTTCCAATGTTTTTCAGGAGATTCAATCCGTTCTAAAAAACGTTTTTTCTGCTCTGATTTTGAGACATTCAGAAAGAACTTCAGGATGATCACACCATTGTCTACTAAATATTTTTCAAAGTTATTAATTTCTTCAAAGCGTTGTTTCCATATCTGATTTCCCTCAGGGAAGTGGGGAAGTTGTTGCTTTTTCAGCATCTCTGGATGGACACGAACTACAAGCACTTCTTCATAGTATGAGCGGTTGAATATCCCAATTCGACCTCTTTCTGGCAAAGCCTTAGTGGTTCGCCACAGGTAGTCATGGTCTAATTCTTCCGCACTGGGGGCCTTGAAACTAAACACCTGAAATCCTTGGGGGTTCACACCAGATGTCACATGTTTAATTGTGCTATCTTTACCAGCAGCATCCATTGCTTGAAAAATAATCAGCAAAGCATAGGTGTTTTGAGCGTAGAGAATATTTTGATAATTAGCTAGTCGTTCAATATCTGCCTGTAGTTTGATGGCAGCATCAGCTTTTTGATGAAAATCAGTCTTATAAGCTGGGTCATAATTTTTTTTCAAAGAAATCTTTGAACCTGGTGGAACAATGAAAGCATCATAATTCATGTATAAAACTTCCTAACGGCTGCTTATACCCAAGCATATTGTGAAGTACTAATTTTTTAAAGTTACGATTTCTTAATTAAAGAATTTTAATTTAAAATCGATAAATTTTAACTCAGCACTTGCCACCTTTCATTTTCGCCGCTTTGGCATAGGACGCATCGCTTCACGGCCCAACATAAACATTCCCGTAACACCCAAACTAACAAACCAAACATATTGATACCAGTATTGCCGAATCTGCTCACCCGTCCTGAGTTCTGGATGCATCGTGTTTAAGTACAGTAGCAGCACTAATATCATGAGCGCCCCAAAACCAACAAGGCTTAAGCCAACAAGAATTCGTGCAGGTCGCAGTTCAAAATCACTAATAGTATCTAGGTCAATTTCTGCCAGTTCCTTAAAGGAGTCATCCGCTAAAGATGAGGTCGCTTGGAATTTACTGCTCAGTTTTGGTGGCAAAATCGGCGATAGTGTTGCTACGGTTGGGCGGCGTAGTAAAGCCTCAGTATCTCGCAGCAATTCCAATGGCTTACGGGTAGTAGTTGGTTGAGCAAACTCTATGTTGTCTGTGGGAGTTGGGGCATTAGCTTTGCTTTCAAAATCCATAGTACGCTTCGGAAGAACCAGGATATATATAGCCTAGCGAATCAGGAGACAAATACGCCAAAATAATTAGTAATACTCGCTAAAGGCGGGAAGCAAGCTATGTAATTCGTAGTTAATAATTAATATTTTAGAGTAACTCAATTTAGTTGTGATAAAACACATTTTTTGTTCAGAGCAAGCGAATTTTTGTGTGGGGAAACTACGAATTATTCATCCATCTCTTTTAATGTAGCTAATGCCGACGGAGATAAGCGGCTCAGATAGCTGAATATCCAGTATTTAAAGATAGTGTTTAAAATCACAGGAAATGTTGCAATAAATAAAAATATGGCGTTTCTACTGGCTGCCACTCCTAAATGTTCTGCCAATCCTTCAAGAATAATCTCCCAGCCATCTGGTGAGTGAAACCCTACGAATATATCTGTAAAGAGAATAATTAAAAAAGCCTTAGCACTATCACTAAGTCCATAAACAATATTATCTATAAAAGACTTGACAAGGACAATTTCTCTTTTACTCAGAGCAACAAACATACCGAAACAAATTAGTGATATTAAGTCAGCAAAAATATTACTAATAGCACTATTGTTTTTTATGTGTAATTCCTCAGATATCTCAATAGCTTTGTCTTTTATTTTTTGTTTTATTCCCTCTGAAGAAATTGGTGGTGCTTGATTTAGTAAATATTCAAACCTCAAATTTTGTTGAAAATTATATAATTTATGGAGAGCTTCTTTTTCCATGTCGGAATTGATAAAAATTTGAGTTGTATTATTTACTCTATTTTTTTCTAATATAGGAATTACTAAAAATTCTTTAGATAAGTGCTGAGTTAAAATCGGTAGGATAATTAAGGTTAACAAAAATTTTAGGGCAATTCTTGTCCTATTTCTAGAAAAACGGTGATTTCTAACAAATTCTTCTTCGGCTTGTGGTGTTAAATCTGCTTTAATCCTATTAACTGTTTTACCAATAGACCTCGGAAAAACTTCAGCTTTTTGAGATGGAGGTGTGGGTTTGATATCATTGATAATACTGCTTTGCTTAAATTTTAGGGTTTGAAGATTTGATTTTAATGCAATTTTGTTAATTAGTTCATCCTTGATAGCGTACTTTTCTACAACTTCATCAATAATTTTCAAATTTTCTAATAATACAGAATTAGAAATATTTAAAGTTCTCCGACTAAGGCGAAATTCTACAAGTCTTACCTTGATAATAGTTAAATTTTTATTGAGATATACTTGCCAATAAGACATTACATTTTCAGTATAATTTACTGATTGTGTAGATATCTTTTCGCCATTAAAATGTTCTATTTCAATGTTTTTAATTCTTTGAGCTGCTTGTTGAGCTTCTAAGAGTGCCCTTTCTGGTGTATCTAAAAACCAATGGTTAAGCGATCGCAAATATTCTTTGATATTTTGGCGAAGTAAATTTGCTGTTTCAGCTAATGAATTTTTCATGATATATATGGCTATTTATAGCATATGCATTATAGTTATATAAGCATGAAAATGGGTAATATCTAGTTTAAATTATTATTAACTAGTACTCAACACATATTAGATAAATATATTATTTAGACTCTACACCTATTAGAGGATTAGCTACAGGTAAAGGGCTATTTTCTCTGATTTTAAATCATCGGTAGTAGTTCATAGCTAGAATACTGTACCATCACTATCAATTTGGATAGGGGATGTACCAGCTATTCTGAGTTCGGCGGCAATTTTACGCCCTGCTGTCCAGGTTCCCCCTTGCAGAATTTTTACTAGTGGTAGTTGTTCGGGACTCATACCCAACTTTTCGCGCACTGTGGCGGCAATTTTATCCAAAAGAATCACAGTCAAAGCACGCCATTCAACTATAACTTCTGATGCTACTGAGTGGGGCGATCGCAAAACATCTGGATGTTTTGCATTAATCAGTCCCAAATCAATACACAATCCCCCATTTCGATATTCTGGTAGTCCAGTCAGGGCATCTAAACCAGTAATTACTAAACCGAGTTCCTGTAGTGGTTCTAATAAAGAGTATGTCAGCCACTGAGACAATTTGTGAAATGGTACTAAACCATCATCTGCAACTGCTGGATGTTGCCAAACATCTCCCAAATTCACCCCAGCAACTTCTAATCTGCTAGGCCAAATTTCACTCAGCCCTTCCAAAACCGCACTGAAAACAGTTGCAGCTGCTAACTGCCCGTTTTGAGATTTGCCCAACAAATAATTTATCAAATTCCCTGGACGAGGCTTTTCATCGCCAAACAAATAAGGTGAAGAGACTAAAACTTGACCTAATTTTTGTAATAATCTCAAACGTCCAGAAGTTCCCACCAAAGGATTTTCTGTATTTACCTGAAACCCAGTTGTGAGTTCTGTTTCTGTAAATGCTTGCAATCTTTGAGCATCTACCTGAGGCAAATTATTACTCGAAAAAGTCCCTTGACAAAACATTTGGAAACTGGCTACAGCCAACCCTTCCGATCGCACCAAATTTAAACCAGTTTCCTGCTCATTATAATGCCAATTATTCCCCGCACCCGCATCTAACAAGACACTAACAATTGCCAAATCAAACTTAGCAGCAGCTTTTTCTAGAGGCGTTAGTCCCGCTAACTGGCTATTTAATTGAGCTAAACGCGGTACACCCCCAACCTCAAAATGTCGCCAACGACTGTGAAACGGAATTTTGAGACTAGGGTACTCGCAGCGCATGACTTCAATTACATAATCTGCTACCTTTGTCAACTGCGTTAAATCGCAAGTAAAATAACGCGACTCACCCTCAATTACCAATGCAAACAGTTGCCCACAACGTTCCCGAATTGCCACAGGAGAACGAAGATATGCGATTAATTTTCTCTCTTCCACTCTAGAACTCCTGTAAATCACCCGTAGGGGGACGGCATGTTCCCTACACCTCTTAACTAGTCTAAAGTCCGTCCCTTCACCTCAGCCAAACCATCTGCATCTAACACATCCCCTGTAGTGTAATATCCAGCAGCTTTCTTAGCCTCCATTTCTACCCGTGCATCTGGGGGAATCAAATCTTCTGGGATGGGTATTCTTTCGACAATCTCAATTCCCGACTGAATTATGGCGTTGTACTTCATATTACTCATCGATACCATCCGATCAATGCGAGTGATGCCCAACCAATGCAACACATCTGGCATTAATTCTTGAAACCGCATGTCTTCCACTCCGGCGACACATTCTGTACGAGTAAAGTAGGCATCAGCGCGATCGCCTCCTTCTTGACGCTTCCGAGCATTGTAAACTAAGAACTTCGTCACTTCTCCTAAAGCGCGGCCTTCTTTGCGGCAATAGACAATTATACCGACACCGCCTTCCTGTGCCGTTTGGACGCACACTTCAATTCCATGTACCAAATATGGGCGACAGGTGCAGATATCTGAGCCAAACACATCAGAACCGTTGCATTCATCATGAACCCGCACAGCTACAGGTTTGTTGGGATCAGCGATCGCAGCCAAATCACCGATAATATATACTGTCACACCTCCAATTGGCGGCAAAAACACCTCCAAATCCGATCGCGTCACCAATTCTGGAAACATCCCCCCAGTTTGTTCAAATAAAGCGCGACGCAACTGTGCTTCTGCAATACCAAAACGCTTGGCAATTCCTGGTAAATACCAAACAGGTTCAACTGCGGCTTTGGTGACAACCAAATCACCGCCTGGTTTCATAATCTTGCCATCTATCTGCAAACGACCTTTGTCTACTGCATCTTGCAGTTCTGGCATATTGATGTGAGCTTGAGTAATGGCGATCGTTGGACGAATATCATATCCCTGTTGGCAATAGAATGCGAACATCTCAGATGCGATACCTCCAAAGGGGTCGAGGGATACTATCTTATTAGGGTCAGCCCAACTAGGGTGAGGCCCAATATGCTCTACTGGGGATGTATTCGTCAGATCCGCCCGATGATCCGACTGCAAAGCACCGCTAGCCACTGCTAGAGCACGATAAATTGCATAACTGCCAGAGTGAGTGCCAATCACGTTGCGATGTGCCTGCTTAGTTAGCGTAGCAATAATCGGCCCACGTTCCATAGGATTGGCTGCTCCCCATTTAATGGGGATTGGTTTAGGGCCAAAGCTACTAGGATGGGAAGTAAGAACAATATGCCTGGAAACGTCGTTTTGCTTTGGCATAGTCATTATTTTTTAGGGATGTTTTTATCAGCTATTACTCACTAGGGATCTGTCAACTACCTCTAGTCAGTTTTTATTTTTATGGCTCTAAATAACTAGCATGGTATTAGTCATATTACTGAATACAATAAATAACACAGAAAATTCATAAATAGCAATTAATCAGTGCAAATTTAAAGATGACTTTAAAAATGAATTAATAGATATATTTTGTGAGAAAGTTAATACAAAGGTATATTCACTGATCTCAAATTCATGGATTCTTTATCTATCAATTCCTTACTTGAAGAGTTGAAAAACCCCGATGCCACAGTCCGGGATAAGGCAACCAGAAAAATCTGGCGGATTTGGTTTCAGCAAAAGGGAATCTATGGGCTGGAAATAATTGATCGCAGTCAAAAGTTACTGGATGCAGGTGAAATTGCTGAAGCCGAAACAGCATTGACTGCACTAATCAAAGACCAGCCAGATTTTGCCGAAGCTTGGAATCGCCGGGCTTTCCTCTATTACAGTATTGGTGATTATCAAAAATCTCTGGCAGATTGTCAGATGGTTGTGCAGATAAATCCGATACATTTTGGGGCGCTTCACGGAATGGGTTTGTGTTATGCGGCACTAGGAGAGTATGGTGAAGCTATCAGAGCTTTTAAACGTGCTCTAGAAATTCAGCCCTATTCCCTAGTGAATCAAAAGTTGATTCTAGAATGTACATTTAGATTCAGCTACAACGGCAGATAGGAGAGAGCATTATACTGTTTTATGAATCCGTCATTACCCTCATCAACAGCAATTCATCGCCTTAGTCGCCGCAATTTTATTCAATACGGTTCTATCTGGATTGGCAGTAGCTTAATTGCTGCTTGTACTAACAGCAACCAACCGTCAACTAGCAATTCTCAGTTGGATAAAGTAACCTTTGGTACAAACTGGATAGCACAAGCAGAACACGGCGGATTTTACCAGGCAATCACTACTGGTATTTACAAAGACTACGGTTTAGATGTAACTATCAAAATGGGTGGCCCGCAGGTTCCTAGTGGTACTCAATTGTTGATGGGGGATGCGGTAGATTTCTTTATGGGTTATGGCATGGATGCCGTGAACGCCATAGCACAAGGTATTCCTAAAATCACAGTCGCAGCAATTTTTCAGAAAGACCCTTGGTGTCTTATTGCACATCCCAACCCAGCAATTAAAACCCTTGCCGACCTCAAAGGCAAACCAATTTATGTCTCCGCTTCTGCTAACATTACCTATTGGCCTTTACTGGAAGCAAAGTACGGTTTTACCGACGATCAAAAGCGCCCTTACAACTTTAATCCTGCTCCTTTTTTAACTGACAAAAATTCAGCCCAGCAAGGTTATATTACGTCTGAACCCTTTGCGATTGAAAAGCAGGGCGGTTTTAAGCCAGTGGTATTTTTATTAGCAGATTATGGCTATCAACCGTATGCAACCACTATTGAAACCAAAAAAGAACTAGTAGAAAAAAATCCTGAATTAGTGCAACGATTTGTTGATGCCTCAATTAAAGGTTGGTATAGCTACCTGGAAAATCCCCAACCAGGTAATGAGTTAATTAAAAAAGATAATCCAGAAATGACGGATGAGCAACTTGTCTATAGTATTCAAAAGCTAAAAGAATATAGAATTATCCTTTCTGATGCCTCAGAAAAACAAGGCATTGGGGCGATGAGTGACACAAAGTGGAAATCACTCTTTGACAGCATGGTTGCTACTAAGATTTCTAAATCTAATGTTAATTACAAAGACGCATACACCTTGCAATTTGTGAATAAAGGGGTAGGCTATTACAAGACGTAAGCGATCGCTTGCTATTCTCCAGATTTTTGAATGAGTAACCGTCCCATTGTCACACTCAATCAGATTAGTAAGGTCTATACCAATGGCACTGTTGCCCTGCAAGACCTGAATTTAGGAATTCCAGAGTCGCAATTTGTTAGTTTAGTTGGCCCCTCCGGATGCGGTAAAAGTACAGTCCTGCGCCTGATTGCCGGATTAGGACGCATAAGTTCTGGTAGTATTGATTGGGGTATAACTCAGCAAGCAAGAAAGCTGGCTTTTGTTTTCCAAGATGCCGCGCTCATGCCTTGGACAAATGTCAGGGAGAATGTGCGCCTACCGCTGAAGTTGGCGAAAATTTCCAAAAAAGACAGCCAAGCATTGGTACAGCAGACATTAGAGCTAGTAGGATTAGAAGGCTTTGAGGAGAACTATCCCCGCCAGTTATCAGGTGGGATGAAGATGCGGGTATCAATTGCTAGGGCATTAGTTACTCAGCCAAATATCCTATTGATGGATGAACCATTTGGGGCATTAGATGAAATTACTCGTAGCAAACTCAATGGTGATTTACTCGATTTGTGGCATCAACATCGCTGGACGGTGGTTTTTGTTACTCACAATATTTACGAAGCAGTGTACTTATCAAATCGGGTGCTAGTCATGGGGATAAGTCCCGGACGGATTGTAGCAGATGTAGAAATTGATGCTCCCTATCCCCGTGGCGATGACTTTCGCACATCATTGCTGTATAACCGATATTGCCGTGAAATTTCTCAGCATCTAGCCCAAGCTATGAGCTTTGCCCCAATTTAAAGTTTTGAATTTATATGCTATTTATCCGTCGTACCCAATCACAAAAGACATCGAGCAAGTTTCTTTCTGCTGACGTTTTGGCACCGATGGGAGTTGGTATTATAGCAGTATTTTTATGGGATATATTTGTGCGGATAACACATCTACCTCCTTATATCCTTCCTGGCCCTTTATTAGTATTTAAAACCTTAATTACTGACTGGAACGAGCTTTTTCCATCACTATTAATTACACTGCAAATCACAGTCGTTGCTTTTATTGCTGCGGCTATTTCTGGTTTACTCATGGCGATTTTGTTCACCCAAAGTAAATGGATTGAACGCAGTTTATTTCCTTATGCAGTAATTTTACAAACAACTCCGATCGTTGCGATCGCACCCTTAATAATTCTCTGGCTAAAAAATAACACCTTCGCCGCTTTAGTTGTTTGTGCCTGGATTGTCGCCTTTTTCCCCATTGTATCCAACACTACATTAGGACTCAACAGTGTTGACCGAAACTTGCTCAACCTATTTCAACTTTACAAAGCTTCTCGCTGGCAAACACTGCTGTATCTGCGCTTACCTAGCGCCATGCCCTATTTCTTAGGCGGTTTAAAAATTAGCGGTGGTTTAGCATTAATTGGCGCAGTTGTAGCTGAATTTGTCGCCGGGACTGGTGGGGCAAAATCTGGCATTGCTTACCGAATTTTAATCTCCAGCTACAATTTACAAATTCCTCGGATGTTTGCAGCATTATTCCTCACAACCGGGTTGGGTGTATTAATTTTTGTCAGCTTGAGCGCCCTATCTGACTTTATATTAAGTAAGTGGCATGAAAGTGCTGTTAAACATGAGAATTAAGATTTTAAAACGCAGAGGAGCGCAAAGGTTTACGCAGAGGAACGCAGAGGAGTTAATTCTCTGCGAACCTTTGCGCTTCCCTCAGCGTCCCTCTGCGTTAAAAATAAGGATATAAGCTATGACAACATTAAATGCTCTAATTAATTCTCTAAAAGGCATAGAAACCATCACCGACTCCGCCCAAGTTGCAAAATTATCGCAGGATTATCACACCTTTAGCCCAGTACTTGTGCCGAAACTAGAGGGAAAAGTCGGGGATATCGTAGTGCGTCCCGCCAATGAAGCTGAGGTTTTAAAAGTTGCAGCCGCCTGCGCGAAACACCGTGTACCCGTGACAGTGCGGGGTGCGGGAACTGGTAATTATGGGCAGTGCGTGCCGTTGCATGGTGGCGTAATTTTAGATATGACGCGGATGCAAGAGATTCCTTGGATAAAACCGGGGGTAGCGCGGGTAGAAGCTGGGGTGAAGTTGGCGGCTTTGGATAAAAAAGCCAGAGAAATCGGCTGGGAAATCCGCATGGCCCCCTCGACGTACCGCACAGCGACAATTGGCGGATTTATTGCTGGGGGGAGTGGGGGCATTGGTTCAATACAATATGGATTACTAGGCGATCGCGGTAATATCCTAGCATTGCGGGTGGTAACTGTAGAAGATGAACCCCGTGTGATTGAGTTACGCGGCGACGATGTGCAAAAGGTGAATCACGCTTGGGGAATTAACGGCATCATCACCGAAGTGGAAATCCCCTTGGGGCCAGCTTATCCTTGGGCAGAAGTCATTGTCACCTTTGACGAGTTTATGACAGCAGCCAAGTTTGGTCAGGCTGTTGGCAATGCTGATGGCATGATTAAGAAGTTGATTTCTGTCTTTGCATCCCAAATCCCCCAATACTTTCACGCCCTACAACAATACATTCCTGAAGGGACTCACCCAGTATTTTTGATAATTGCTGAATCGAGTTTGGAATTCTTACCGGGTTTGGTGCAGCAATATGGCGGCAAAATTACTTATGAAAAACCAGCACAGGAAGCAGGCAAAGGTACACATTTAGCAGAATTTTGCTGGAACCACACTACCTTACACGCCCGGAGTGTAGATACTGCAATTACCTACTTACAAAGTATGTTTCCTCGCGAGCGCAGTTTGCAAGTAGTAGAGCATATGTATCATCACTTCGGCGATGAAGTAATGATGCATTTGGAATTTTTTCGGGTGACCGGTAGCGTAGTTCCTGGTGCTTTGCAACTTGTACGCTACACCACAGAAGAACGCCTCAACGAAATTATCCGCTATCACGAAGAACAGGGTGTGAGTATTGCCAATCCCCACACATATATTATTGAAGACGGCGGCAGAAAAGTTATTGATCCTGAGCAGTTAAAATTTAAGGAAATAGTTGACCCCTATGGGTTGATGAATCCCGGTAAAAGCAAGGTTCTTCAATTCCAAATTCAAAATTAGCAAAATACAGAAACACATAAGCTGATGCGCGTCTAAAGTATATAAATATTCTTGATGGTCGTTAACTGTTGACTGTTAACCGTCAACAGTCATCAGGTAAATGTACAAATTAAATGCGTAACAGCTTATTAGAACTTTTTGTGTATATTTGTGTAACCTCGCTTGAAAAAGCTAGTTGTTAGGCGTTTATAATTTGTGGTTTGATTTTAAGAGCCGTGGGGATAACCCAAAATCCAACATCCCAAAATCGCCCATGATTGAAATTGACGGTTCCTACGGAGAGGGAGGCGGACAAGTTCTTCGCACTTCCTTAAGTCTAGCGGCCATCACTGGCGAACCCATACGAATTACAGGCATTCGCGCTGGACGCAAAAAGCCAGGATTAGCAGCACAACATTTAACCGCAGTTCGGGCTGCGGCGAGAATTTGTAATGCCCAACTACAGGGTGATGCTTTGGGTTCAATGCTGCTGGAATTCATCCCAGGTAGTGCTGTGCAAGCTGGAATTTATACCTTTGATGTTAGTAAAGCACAACAAGGTGGTTCTGCGGGTGCGATCGCTCTAGTTTTACAGACAATTCTCTTACCTTTGGCACTAGCATCGGGCAATTCCCAAGTAACGCTAAAGGGTGGAACTCATGTAAACTTTAGTCCGACAGTGACGTACATTGAGCAAGTTTATTTACCAATATTGCAACGCATGGGTGTAGAAGCCCAAGTCAAGTTAGGGGCTTGGGGGTGGTTTCCCCAAGGTGGAGGAGAGGTAGAGTTGCAGGTGAGTGGCGGTGGTAAACTCAACGGGATCAACTTGCTGGAACGAGGAGAGTTACAACAGGTGCGGGGACTAGCAGTGGTGACAGAATTGCCTTCCCATATTCCGCAACGGATGGCGAATCGTGCCGAGAATTTGTTACGAGAAGCCCATTTGAAAGTTCATGTACAGACTTTGCGAGAAAGAGGTGTGGCACCTGGGGCGGGTATTTTCCTAACTGCTGAGTATCAGAACAGCTTGACTGGCTTTGGTGGGTTTGGGCGATTACGGTTGTCGGCGGAAACAGTTGCAGAAATTGCTTGTCAGCAGCTGCTTGAGTTTCATCAAACCGGCGCACCAGTGGATGAACATTTAGCAGATCAGTTATTATTACCAGCGGCTTTAGCGTCACAAGAAAGTCAGTACCGGGTGGCTGAGGTGAGTAGACATTTGACGACGAATGCAGCAGTAATTGAACAATTTGGGTTGGCGCAAATTACGGTAGATGAAGCTGAGAAAATAGTATCGGTAAAGAGTTTGACTATTTAAATTAACTATAGCTACATAGAAAATTGCCTCATTTCTATGAGTTGAAATGAGGCAAAGGAGCTTTTATAAGCGGAGACAGAAAACTTTTGATACTTTATATAGGAGGATTTGCAATCAATCCCGTAAAGCCATATTTGTTGTCAGAATAAGCAACTGATAAATTGACAAGGTGACTGCAAGTGGGTTTGAGACTGAGTTCAGTTGTTCCTGATACTTACTATTTAATTAAATATCGAACATAGCCTTTGAATTTACCTCTGCTAAAGGCATATATTTAGGTTAAGTCAGTTTGCGATCGCAAATACAAGAAATTAGGCATTGAGCAGAGAGATGTTTGTCGTTGGCTGTGCCAATTAAGTAAGTCGGCGTAAATAATTATTGTTGCGATAAGGCAGGGGGCAGGGAGCAGGGAGCAGGGAGAGAAAGAGTTTGAGCTTTATTTACTTTTATTTACATAGTTTGGTTTTATTGCACCGACTTACTTAAGTGTAGGAATCTTGTACCTAGCAAATCATACTCTTGGATAAGTGCCATAACTTTGCTAATGAGTCTTTGATACTCGTGAATGAGTCTTTTATACTCGTGGACGAGTCTTTGATACTCGCGGACGAGTCTTTGATACTCGTGAATGAGTCTTTTATACTCGCGAACGAGTCTTTGATACTGGTGAATGAGTCTTTGATACTCGTGGACGAGTCTTTGATACTCGCGGACGAGTCTTTTATACTCGTGAATGAGTCTTTTATACTCGCGGACGAGTCTTTTATACTCGTGGACGAGTTATTAACAGACGATCGCACCCATTAAAATTTTCGGCAACTACATCTAAACTAAAGTTTTCAGGCGATGGCGCAAAGCACCCCCTAGAAACGATCGGCATCTCATATAAAAAAGAGACTAGACTATATTGTATTTGCAGTTTATTTCTCGTTCTTAGGTTTGAGTATAGAAACGCCAGCAACGAGTGTAAGTAGGAGATATTCATTTATGCCAAGATGGACTGCACAGGAGAAAGAAGCGTATCGAACCGAGGTGATGCAACGCATTACCGCAGCCATGCCCTCAGTAATGCAGGAATATGCCTCCATTAATTGGGAAGAGGAACTCAAAGGCTACCATACCGAACATGAATATTACCCTGATTACATCCACGCTCCCATTCATGGCCTAACCGATTCCTACACCAACCCTCAGTCTTGTTTAGCCTGGGATGCTGCTATGGATGCCATTATTCCTCTCAGCCACAAAGTTAGTTGCCAGCAGTTGCGCGAGAAAATGGCTGAACTCATTCCTGAAGACACTCAAATTGAGACGGTGTTAGAGCTTGGTGCAGGTACGGCTGAGGGAGCGCTGGCCTTGGCACGGCGGTTTCCACAGGCGAATTTTCGCGTTACTGATGTTTCGCCTTACATGCTGGTGATTAGTCAGCACAAGTTTAACAAGGCTGGATTTAGTGAGCGGGCTTCGTTTGAGCAGGTGGACGCTCGTCATACTGGTTACCCTGACAACTCTTTTGATATTGTCACATCATCACTACTCTTCCACGAGACACCTAAAGAGTGGACGCCTAAGATTCTTAAAGAGATGTACCGGATCACCAAACCCGGAGGTTGGGTACTATATGCTGACACCTATCGTGGTGAATACGCCCTGAGCGCTTCTTTTCAAGAACCGTGGTTGGATGACTTTATCCATTTCAACTTCGAGTACGAGTTTGCCAAAGCAGGTTTTACAGAACTCAATTACATTCGCTATGCCGTGGGTTTGTGGTATATGGTTGGCCGTAAGCTAGAAACGTGATGGCAAAACAATGACAACAGAAGTTAGCATCACGGCATAGCGACGGCAGCTTATTACTCACCGGGCGACTAGAAGTCGCAACTATACAGACAAAACCCACCTCCGTGGGTTAAACCCTTGATGTATTAGTCCACGGAGGTGGACTACCCTGCGGGAAGTCGCAAAGCGTCTATGTTTGTGTAGTAGCGAATTCTATTCGCCTAATACTTTTCAAACTTTTTCCAACTATAAAAGCATAAATAATCAAAGGTTTGTAGTGAGAAATTTAGTTCTTAGATGACGGCTAAAACACTTGCTAGAAAACAATTTTAAGATTTTTTGTATTACTTAATATAGTTTGGTTTATTCTCACTGACTTACTTGGTTGCTCTAAAAGCAGTTGCAATTAAACCCGTAAATCTGCATTTATTCATGACTTACGCAAAATAATGAAAAAACGAACCGCAAAGGACGCAAAGGACACAAAGGAATAAGAGTTTGAGAGAGTTATTGCGTAAGTCCTATTATTGCAACAATAAGCAACTGACAAATTTACAAGGCGACTGCAAATAACGTTGAGATAAAATTCAGTCGTTCCTGATACTTGCTATTTACTGAACATAAATAGTCAGCATTGAAGTAGCTGTTAAAAAACATGGTAATAAATTTATTAGTGACACCTATGGAATTGGAACAAAACCATGATTGATGAACAAGAAATAGAAAAATTGTGGCAAGCTTTCAAGGTATTAGACGTAGACGGCAACGGAGCGATCTCAACCGACGAACTGGGAGACGTAATGCGATCGCTTGGGCAAAATCCCACGGAAGCGGGGCTGCGGGACTTGATCAAGGAGATTGACGTTGACTTGTCAGGCACTATCGACTTTGAAGAATTTAAAACGCTGATGATAGCTAAGGTAGGCGATCACCAAAGCCGCCTCAAGTTAGCCTTCAGCGCCTTTGATGAAGACGGTAGCGGTGAAATTACTGCCGCCGAGTTGCGGACTGTTATGACTCAGTTTGGGCTGACAGACGCTGAATTGAATGAGATGTTACGGGAAGTAGATCATGATGGCGATGGCTCAATTGACTTTGAGGAATTTTGTCAGCTAGTACCGGAAGAGTCAGAGAGCAAAACTGGCTATCAAGACTCACCGATTTCCCTTAACAGTTCACTCAAGACAGTTGCTACTTCCAATGAGGCCGCAGCAGCCAGCACCCAGCTGACGCAAGAAGCAACGACTCCAGAGTTGGCACAGCTAAGAGAACAGTTAGTACAACACCCAAACTCACCAAATCAGAAAACAAGCGGAACCTCCCGCTTACAAATGCAGATTGGTTTGTTTCGTTTGATTCAAGGAGCAGCTTACCGCAGCTTTCGTGAGAGTTTCTCCGCCAACCATGAAACTCACTTGCGGGTGAAAAACTTACCATACAGAATTACTGATTTTGTGGAGTTTGTTAAGCAAGCGATCGCACTGTACAAATCATTAGGTATAGTATCCGAGGATTGCTACCCCGTCTTAGATGCAGTGGTTGAATCAATTGCCGATGAATATACCCGATTGCAGGAGCGGATCAAAAACTGGCAAACAGTGGCAAAGACACCAGAAATGTTGGCAGAGCAGCAAGCAATTTTAGAGGCGCGGAGTAAATTTGCCAATGTCAAAGAAAAGTTTGCAGCTGGAGTCGAGTTTGCGATTACCATCAAAAAGAAAAGTCTCAGCTTGGGTGACATCGTGGAAGGTGTGCTAGCCATTAACGAACTCAATCGTCTGAGGGGAATAGAACTGAATGAAGAAATGGCTCCACCACCAACTAAATCTGCGGGAAATCCAAAAGACTATTTGAACAAGTGGAACCGCGTCATCCTCTCGCAAGCAACCGAGGAAATAGATGGTGCAATCATGCCAGTAGCATATTGGTATGAGGACTTTATGCCAAAGTTGTTGGCAGCGTTTAGTGTTTCTACCACAGCAGATATCCCAAGTAACACCGTACCCGACGAGGCAGCTTTAGATGAGTGGTATCAGTGTACAAAAAACTCAGGAGAATTTAACCGCTACGGGGCGGATGTTGCCGAAAATTTTCTCCATTGCACTCCCAAACAGAAATTGATCCTCAAACAAGCATGGCGGTTAACGCATCACTACCTGAATGGAGTGCAGAAACGGCGCGAACGCCTAGAATTTGGACGAGAATCAGGGGCGCTATCGCAGTATGTAGCATTCATTGATGTCTATCTAGATCGGACTGAGGTGAAAGATTCCCAGATGCGAGTCAGCTTCCCCTACTACATTGGCCCGGCAGTTTGGCGCTTCTTCCATACCACGGCTGAGATTGTGTGTACCAAGACCGATGTACAGCAAAAAGCCGCAGTGGCAATATTCAAAGACTTCTTCCAACTGTTTGCCACGATGTACCCCTGTCCCTATTGCCGCCACCACCTGAATATGTACGTTGTGCAAAATAAGGAAGTGGATATGTATCCTGTGGAATACCTTGTGCTTGGGCGCGATCCTAACCTGACTGACTTTGAGGTGTCACTGGAGGCGAAATTATCTACCGTAGTAGATGGTTCCTCCCTACGCTTATTCTTTTGGAAGCTACATAATACCGTTTCTTCTTCCATTGCGCGATCAGAGGAGTGGTATCAAAAGGATGAGAAGGCATTCTACACCACCCGCTTTTGGCCTAGCCTTGACTCTGAGTTAGCCAGAGCCAATGCCCTCAAATACACCAGCATAGAAACTGCTCGCATCTACAACATCTACGGAATTCTCAAGCCATTGGCGCGGCTGACAGGGTTAAAAACGGAATTACCAAAGCTGCTAGAGAAGGGCGATCAGAATAACCTCAAGGAAGCGTGTATAGTTGCACAGAACCACATCCAGGATTTAGAGGAAGCTGTCATTAGCGGACAGTTTCTGCAAGAGACATACTACTTTGAGCCTAGCCTTGTAGATAAACCTCCACTCTTCACCCCCGAAGAAGAAGAGTTTGCTCGAACTGGTATGTTTACAGAAACCATTTAAAATAATTCGTAATGACGCTCGAAGACTCGCTACCGCTTCGCTAACGTAATTCGTAATTCGTAATTGAATTCTTAACTACGAATTACGAATTAGTTAACTTCCCTTTTTTTCTTGTCGTTCTTTGAGTTTCAGCATGATTTCTGCGTGCATCTCGCGGGTAATTGGGTAAAAATACGTTAAAACTAAGCCACAAAGCAAACAAACGGTAGGTATCGGCCCAACAGCAATGCGAATAGCAAACAATGCCGATTCCGGTTGGATAGGTAGTGGACTTCCGGCTACAGTTTCTTTGAAACCGGATACTTGCAAAGCATTTCCCACCAAAAACAGCCCGAAAGCTAAACCAAATTTTTGTAGCAAAACCATGAAGCCATAAAAAATGCCTTCTCTGCGTTGTCCAGTTTGCAGTTCATCTAATTCAATCACATCTGGAATCATCGACCAGGGAATTAGATAAGCTGTGGATACACCAATACCTGCCATGACAGCCATAAAATACATCAAAACTATTTGACCAGGTTGTAAGAAAAATAGTCCGGCTGCTGCTATTATCCATAAACTCATTCCCAGAAAATAAACAACTTTTTTCCCAATTTTTTTACTCAATGCACCCCAAACAAATAGCATTAGCAGGGCAGTTCCTTGGACTGCAATCATCACTGTGGGCACGTCTGATTCTTTAAGACCCATACAATTGACTACAAAATAGGGAATAATGCTGGCTGTTACCTGTACGCCTAGCCAAGAAAAAAGATATATACCAATAACAAATAAAAAAGGTCGGTTGCTAAAGACAATTTTTAGCTGTTCAAAGAAGGGGAGAGATGCAGGTTCCTCGGTTTGGATGCGTTTAGCCTCAAAAGCCAAGATGCGATCGCGGACTCCAAAAACGCACCAATATAATCCTAAAATAGAAATTACAGTACAAACTGCTGCTAAAACGAGAAATTGTTGTTGGCGATCGCTAATTTGAGAAAAAACAATTTGCGTTAAAATCAATGACAGAATACTGCCACCAATAGAAAATGTAAAGCGATAGCTGTTAAGGCTAGTGCGTTCGTCGTAATCTTGAGTTAGTTCAGGAGTCATTGCCGTATAAGGCAAATTCACAACCGTGTAAAACGCCTGAGATATTACCCCAATCGCTACGTAATACCAGAACAGCGGCCAAATATTCTCACTCTGATTTGCGCTAAATTGCGGTACAATCCACTGCAAGAAAAAGAAAATTCCAAAGGGGATTGCTCCATAAAACATCCAAGGAAGACGACGACCCCAACGACGAGATTTCGTTTTATCAGTCAGAAACCCGACAACCGGATCATTTACCCCATCCCAGATTTTGCCAATCATCAAAATGCTGCCAGCTAAACCCGCAGGGATACCAGCGACATTGGTAAAGAAAACCAGCAGAAAAAAGACGGAGATATTTGCAGTAATTGCTGGTCCTAAATCTCCTGCACCATAAGCCAGCTTTGTTTTCAAGTCGAGTTTTTCACTGAGAGGATTTCGTTGGACATCGCCATCAGCAGCAGAATCATTCATAAAACTTTGCACTCATACTAAAATAAAAAGTCTGCAATCGCCTTCAATACTAGCTATCTACCACTCCCGTTAGACTTATGCCAGACCTTTATGTTTCTTGGTCAGATTATCACCAAAAAATTGAACAACTGGCTATTCAGATTTATGAATCCGGTTGGGAATTTAACCAGATTATCTGTCTTGCCAGAGGAGGACTAAGAGTCGGAGATATTCTTTCCCGTATATACCAGCAGCCGCTGGCAATTTTAGCAACCTCATCTTACAGTGGCACTGGAAAGCAAGAGAGAAGTAATTTAATTTTCTCCCGCCACTTAACGATGACTGCCGAAAAGTTAGGTTCGCGCATTCTCCTAGTCGATGACTTAGTAGACTCTGGCATCACACTCCAGCAGACTATACCTTGGCTCAAGCAAAATACTGATTTTCCCCTTGAGGAAATTCGCACCGCCGTTCTTTGGTATAAAGCCTGTTCAGTTATAACACCCAATTATTATGTTGATTATCTGCCTGACAACCCCTGGATTCATCAACCTTTTGAACACTACGAGCAGATGAACCCCGCAGAACTTGCGGCTAAGGTAAGTCAACTGTGTTGATTAATACCTACACAATGTTAATCTCGCAGCCAAAAGTATTGGTCACTTTTTAGATTTTAGCGTTAGCGTAGCTCGCCGCAGGCATCGCTTCCCTTAGCACTATCAATCGCAAGTTATTTTTAATATTGGCTTTCATCCGAAAAACCATTGCTGGTATTAGAAGGAACTTCCAAAATCTTCCCTCAGGAAGTACCAAGGGCAAATCATTTTGTCGTAGTCTTTGTTTTATGCGAATCAAAGGAAGCCAGAAAAGAAAGCAGGGGGCATCTATGCTAAACCTAACAATCAATGGGGGATTATAACCACAACTGAGTGTAGGGTAGCGAGTCCGTAAGGGTATTGGAGGCCACCATACCTCCGGTATGGTGGCCTGTCTCCAAATAGGTCTTGGAATAAGACTTTCTCAAAAACTTTTTCTTTTTTCCTACTTCCTACCTTGCCCGGAGGGCTTGGCCAAAATCCAGGAGTAAGAATGAAAGGGTTTTATACTACCACCTGATTGTAAAATCCCCTAATTAGGCGGGTGTATAAAACTCTTTTATTTAAAATTCAGAATCCATTCTGAATTTTGATTTTTTCTTGATAAAAATTGAAGAAATGTTACGAAACTTGGTGAATCTGGACAGGAACTGCTTAGGCAATATTTCTTAGAAGCGGAGTAGTGTAATGACGAATGAGGAAGTGGAGCAAATATGTTTAGACGATATTCTCATCACTGAAGAATTGTCCCATAGAATACCCAGAACCACTGACCTCAAGAAAGAAAACGATGCACTTCATACCCTGATAGGGCAAGTAGTTGAGCAGCCTCAAATTCTGCTCAAAAAGCTTGTAAAAATAATTACTCAATTGTGTCAAGCAGAAACAGCAGGTGTCAGCTTACTTGAGGTGACTCCGAACGGGGAAGATATTTGCCGTTGGGTCGCACTAGCCGGGATATTAGAAGCCTATGAACAAACTCCCACTCTTTACACCTTTAGTTGCTGCGGCATCTGCCTAGAACGTCAAGCCCCCCTGCTCTATTCCTATCCAGAACGGTATTTCACCTTCTTGCAAGAGTTTAAGCCAGCAATCGTTGAGATACTCATGGTTCCTTTATTGATTCACAATCAACCACTTGGCACGATTTGGATTGTATCCCACGATGAGCATCGGCAGTTCGATCGAGAAGACTTGCGGCTGATGACAAGCTTCGCAAATTTTACAGCCACTGTTCTTCACAGTAGTAACGCCCGTCAAGCAGCCGAAGAATCTGCACGGCGTGAGCAAGCCGCCCGTGGGGTTAGCGAAGCGGCACAAAATGCAGCTGAACAAGCCAACCGTCTCAAAGATGAGTTCCTCGCTGTTCTATCTCACGAACTGCGTTCCCCTCTCAACCCGATTTTGGGCTGGGCAAAACTCCTGCAAACCCGCAAATTTGATGAAGCAAAGACGGCTTATGCCCTAGAAACCATTGAGCGCAATGCCAAGTTGCAGTCTCAGCTGATGGAAGATTTACTGGATGTTTCCCGCATTCTTCAAAGAAAACTCAGCCTGAAGATCAGTTCTGTTGACCTGTCCGCCGTCGTTGAAGTAGCCCTTGATACCGTGCGTCTAGCGGCTCAAGCCAAGTCAATTCAACTCAAAACGGTATTTGAACCGGATGTAGGGCAAGTTTTAGGCGATCCCAGTCGCTTGCAGCAAGTCGTCTGGAATTTGCTCTCTAACGCTGTTAAGTTCACACCGTCTGGGGGGCAGGTGGAAATACGACTTGAATGCGTGGGTACACAAGCGCAAATCCAAGTGAGTGACACGGGTAAAGGCATCAACCCAGAATTTCTGCCTCACGTATTTGATTACTTCCGTCAAGCTGACAATACCACAACAAGAAGCTTTGGCGGCTTGGGGCTTGGTTTAGCGATCGTTCGTCAAATCGTCGAACTGCACGGTGGAACAGTCCAAGCAGAAAGTGAAGGAGATGATAAAGGTGCAACCTTTACTGTGTTGTTACCTATCAAGAGTGCCGAGCCTCAAACAAGTGAAGACAAAAGTTTGCCTGACGATTCTTCTAATCTTCAAGGGATAAATGTGCTAGTCGTGGACGATGAAGTTGATACCCGCGAGCTAATAGTTTTCATCCTGCAACAGTATGGTGCTTCTGTGCGTGCCTTCGCCTCAGCTTCTCAAGCACTAGACGCCTTTGCACTTGAGAAACCACATATTATTTTAAGTGATATTGGGATGCCAGAAATGGATGGCTATATGCTGATTCGGCAAATTCGCTCGCTACCGCCACAGCAAGGGGGAGAGATCCAAGCGATCGCACTGACAGCTTATGCTGGAGAGATAAACCAGGAACAAATTCTCCAAGCAGGATTCCAAGAACATTTGACTAAGCCAATAGAACCAGCAAAATTAGCGATGGTAATTGCTAGCCTAGTTAAATAATAAGTAATTATTCTAAGAAGTCGAGAGTAAGAGGTGGCTACAAATTCCGGTTTTAGAAATCTAAAAGATCAGTTCCTTCCTGAACGCAAAGAAGCTCTGCTGGCTCGGATGGCGAACCGCATCCGGCAATCGCTGAACCTGCAAGAGATTTTGGATGCAACTGTAGTCGAGTTGCGGGCATTTTTGCAAACCGACCGAACTAAGGTCTACCGCTTCGATCGCGACGGGCATGGACACGTCGTTGCCGAAGCCAGCGCCCCCAACCGCCTACCTTCTTTGCTGGGATTACACTATCCATCTGATGACATTCCGCCCCAAGCGCGGGCTTTGTTTGTCAAAGCACGTACCCGCTCCATTGTCAATGTCAGTGAACAGCGAATTATCCTCAACTCGCTGCCGGCTCCCAAAACGACGGCGCTCGGGGACTTGACCGTTGAAGAAGTGCAAGAGCAACCCCTCGAAGATATCTTAAGCCGTCCGGTAGACCCCTGCCATGTAGACTATCTCACCCAGATGGGTGTGCAATCTTCTCTGGTAGTGCCAATAATTTATCAACAGGAACTCTGGGGGCTGTTGATCTCTCATCATGCCGAACCCAGAGAGTTTACATCTGAGGATTTGCTGGTCGTCCAATTGCTCGCTGACCAGGTTTCACTGGCAATTACCCAGGCGAATCTGCTGAGTCAGGTACAGGAACAGCAGCAGCGTGATGCGATCGTTAATCAGATTGCCACTATGCTGCACGCGCCTCTGACCCCTGAAGAGATTTTGCATAACGTTCTGGAGGAAGCAGTCAAAGCTTCTGGCAGTTCTGGAGGAAGGTTGTACCTAACTTCCCCGGATGAGGCTTTACCAGCCCATCTTTATACTTACGGAAATCAGCCGGCTCCATCCGAGCTTGAGCAACCACACTTACTAGAAAATCATCCCCTTTGGCAAGAGGTAGGGGAAACTCCTGTTCCCATCGACACCGCCTTAACTCAAGAAGATAAACCTTCCCTGCGAGTGGTAATTAACCTTCAGCAAGAACCACGTCTGCACCAACTGATTGAATCCTTCCAGACCACACCGATTCGGGGTTTGATTGTTCAACCGTTGTATTATGGTAAAGAATTCCTGGGGTATCTAACATTCTTTCGTGACCAAATCGGCACAAAAAATCTCTGGCCAGGCTATGAGGAAGACGATGAGCGCCAACAGCGACCCCGCCAGTCAATGGCGCAATGGCAGGCGCTCAAAGAAGATAAAGCTCATCCCTGGAGCATCGAAGAGATGGAACTCATCCAGTCTTTGAACATTCACCTATCGCTGGCCGTGCTGCAAAACCGCCTCTATCACCGCGAACGCCAGCAACGCCTGATAGTTGAGATGCACAACGAAGCTCTCTCTCATGCCCGAGCTGCCGCCGAAGAGGTGAGTCGCCTCAAGAGCAACTTCTTGGCTTCTACCAGCCACGAATTGCGAACCCCTCTGGCCTCGACCTTAAACTATTTAAAGTTGCTCAAAGAGCGCCTTTATGAAGACGAAGATGAGTTGCGCGAATATATAGATGGTGCTTACCAATCGACGCAAAATCTAGTTACCATCATTAACGATGTGCTTGACATTGCCAAGATTGAAGACGGGCGCATAGCTTTAGATTTAGAGACAGTTTATCTGCAACAGCTTTTACAAGAGCAATGTTTCCTTTCAGGTGCCGAAAGCCGCTACAAGGCAATTCCTCTGACACTCGACTGTGAAATCGAGACTGTTTTCGCCGACAAGATCAAAGTCCGTCAGGTGATGACAAACTTGCTGGATAACGCCTTCAAATTCACCGATGAGGGTCAAATCGATGTCCGGGCTGTCGTCGATAGTACTGGGACAATGGCTCAAATCTCGGTACACGACACAGGTATCGGCATTGAGATGGAAAACTCAGAGCAACTGTTTTCCCCATTTGTGCAAGCTGATGGTTCTGCCCAGCGCTCCTACGGGGGTACAGGCTTAGGGCTGACTATCTGCAAGCGATTAGTGGAACTGATGGGTGGTAAGATATGGCTTGAAAGCCCAGGACTAGGGCAGGGAAACACGGTGACTTTTACCCTGCCTCTGAACGAACCGAGTCAGATCAAAGGTGACAGTCTTGAACATCCTGCTGGTTGAAGACAATCAACTCCTAGCTAAGGGAACCGCCAAACTAATCGAACGTTTAGGGGGTCATCAGGTGTTTATTACTGCTGAACCACAAGAGATATTCCAACAATGCGAAGCGGGGGCAGTAGAACTGGTGATTATGGATATCAATTTGCCGGGAGCTAGGTGGGAAGGACAAAAAGTCGATGGCTCCGTCCTGTCGCGCCATTTAAAGGCACAGTGGAAACAGTTACCAATTATCCTGGTGACGGCTTACACCATGCCGGCCGATCAACATCTCCTGTTGTCCCAATCTGGGGCTGACAGTTGCTATACCAAACCCATAACTGACTACGATGCCTTTTTGGATATGATTAGTCTTCTTGGTCAAAAAAGGAATTGAATCTCCATGTACAAGCTAGCGATTTTGGATGATGACGAACACTGGTGCCGCATCATCCAACGCTTTCTGAAGCAAGAATATGCTATAGCAATCTATAAGTCAGTGTCTAGTTTCTTGTGGGAGTTAGATGAACTAAACCAGTACGATATATTTCTGGTCGATTTCGTCCTGCCTACGGCTCGGTATGAGCTAAATACAGATGGCATGGAAATCGTTACCGCTCTCAAGCGCCGCTTGCCTCGTTCTCCTGTAGTCATCCTCGTCACGGCTTACATGAGCAAAAATGAGTTAGAGGTGCATGGCAAACAAATGTGTCCAGAAGCAGACGGATTTTTTGCCAAGGATGCTGGACTAGAATTATTGGCTCACCAAATGAAGCGGTTGCTCCCACCAGGTACAACTGAGGACAGTTAGAGGTGAGTTAATTTTTGTAGGTCGATGCAACAAAGGTGCGGGTCGATGCAACAAAGGTGCGGGTCGATGCAACAAAGGTGCGGGTCGATGCAACAAAGGTGCAGGTCGATGCAACAAAGGTGCGGGTCGATGCAACAAAGGTGCGGGTCGATGC
>NZ_WBKL01000135.1:0-14636 GCF_015714705.1 Nostoc sp. NZL
TCTTTTACTTGTGTAAAATATTCCTGAAATTTAGTGGTAATGTCTTTGCTATCTATGCTATGTGCAAAAGATGCTTTGGTTTTGCTTTTCTTGTTCTCAAATCCGGTTGACATTACTCGAACCTTGCACCTAGATGGATTAAATCTTACCCTAGCTCGGATTGTGCCACTTTGTTTCCAACCTGATTGCTGATCAGGCAAGTCCGCTTGTCAATAGCGTTTGAGACGCGCTAACCCTGACCTCAACTATGTCCCCCAATTTAAAAGCTGGAGTAGAAACAGTGGACTTTTCTAGTACATTGGTTCTATGAAATTCTTGTTCAGCTAAGTAGAGAGTTTCATTCTGGCAAACAATTGCATAAATCCATTCCTGTCTTTCCCACTGAACACCACAGCAGTAGCCTGACAAATCTGAGATTGACAACAAAACTTTTTCTAACATTTTCACTGCTAGGGGAGGCATGGACTGACCCCATTCAGGAGAAATATGCCAACACGATTCTAAGGCGGTAATTTGGTTAATCATCTGGGAATGTAGTTCTCTTTTTTATACATACACTCCCAAGCATCAGTCTGATCCGGAATATAAATGAACTACCCCGTCCATCTTCATAGCATGGCAAACGCATCTAAAGTACAAGAATCCCTTAATAGCAAGGGTTTGGACGTTTCATAATTTAGGCTGTTTTTTCATCAAGATCCTTATTCAGCAAGTGTTTCATTTTTTACTTGTGTTTGCCCTGAGCTTCATAGATGGGCGGGGTAGTTCATTTTTTTCCTGTTGTGCTGCATTGATATTTGCTCATTGTTTTCCTGAACCCAATGATTTTGTGGGGAAAACCGATTATTTTACAGGTCACTTTTGGGAACTTCCTCATGAAATTCTATGACCAATTGCATAGTTTCCACTACCAAATCACGTAAATCCCGATTGAGCGCTACAGTGTCATTCGCTCCAAACCAACGGTCAAAAATAGCGACATATCGCTGATTTCCATTGACGAATCCTTGCATGAACTTGACCAGAGAATAGTTGACTGTATCCAAGAATTTCGAGTTATTTTCTGGCACCATGCAAGCAATACCTTCTCGTGAATAGGGGCGATCGGGTACAATTTTAAAAGCATCTGGATTTTTTTGCTGTTGCAGCCATCCCTCTAAAAGAATACTATCAGATGAGAAAGCATCAATAGTACCTTCTTGCAAAGCTGTGTATCCCTCTGCCCTCGTTTTAAAATACACTAGTTTAGCTTGGGGTTGTACATGAGCGATCGCCTGCTCATTCGTGGTTCCCGCCAACACACCAATTTGCTTACCAATAAGGGATTCAGGGGAACCTAGATTACTTCCTTCCTTAACTAACAATTGGGTTCCAGTCACACCGTAGCTGACAGAGAAGTCTATTTTTTTATCTCGCTTCCATGTAAAACTACTAGCATCACACACAATATCAACTTGTTGATTAACTATTTTAGGAATCCGCTCAGAGGGGCTAAGACCAACTAATTGCAGTTTAATTTTTTTCCCCAGGTCTTTTTCTAATTGCTCTTTAATTAGAGTCAGCATATCTACAGAATAGCCATTTAACTTTCCTTGACTATTCACATAGGCAAAAGGTAGCGCATCTCTACTAGTACCAGCTGTTAATACCCCTGTTCTTTTTACTTTTTGCATCACAGTCTCAGCACCTACCACATTAGGCATGAGCGTTGCAAACATAAGACTTAAAATAGGAATAGCAATTTTTTTATGCATAAGCTTTAGAATAGGTCGTTTTTTCAAAAATCAAATCTGATTTATATATCAAGTTAAAGAAACTATCACTATCGAGTACACAGGAAGGTTATTTAGTAACTATTCTTTACATTATTGCTCTTTTATAGCTCGTCAAATAAAAATTTTAGCCAACTTCTAAACAAGTTATAGAAGCTGGGTTTGGAGCTTGATTTGGCTTTGTTACATGAATGAGAAAAAGACAAGCAATTTCAACTTTTTTTTGAAGTTAGAGAAATTGGGAAATCATATAGGAATCATTGCATCCACATTGTTTATCCGTCTCTAACCAAGTTCCAAACTTGTCACAGCAAAGATGCGATTAATAGGTAAGTTAGGAATTTCTTTACTGTACATCCGAGCCACTTGAAAGACTGGCTGCAATTGGTAACGTTGAACTAAAGCAATCGCTTGGAAGTTGGGATCTGGCACATCAAGAAATACTGGGAAATCCGGATTTTGTGCAAGCAGGGCTTGAAACAATGCTTCAGCAATTTGTTCGTCATTAGCAAACAGTGGCCCAATCCGAAAACCTGTCTGAGCAGACCTGATAACTCCATAGCCAACAAGATATCCATTTTTGAGAAACCCAAAAGCATTACTTTCTGGCTGTTCAATCCAATGTCGCAGAAACAGCGAACGCTTAGAAGGAAAAAGTTGACAATCGTAAGCCACCAAATCTTCAAAAGGTACTGTTTTCAGTTCTACGATCCCAGCAGGTACAACACCCCCACCCACCCCTTCATAACGAATATGGTTATAAGCGATTTGGAAACCAGACTTATTGTAGTTATCTTGTTGAGCTACTACGCCATCCAAGCCGATGTTACGGTCAGCACCCAGATGCTTCATTGCTGTCTTCCAAATTTTCATACCTAACCCCTGTCCACGAAACTGGGGTTTCACAATGTAAAAACCTAGAAAACCGAAGTGTTGATCGTAAGCTACAGCAGAAATGCATCCCACCGGCTCACCATTCAACTCACCCAATAAAAAACCGCCTTCGTCAGTTTGATAAAAAGATTGAGCATCATACCTGCCTGGATTCCAACCTTCAATTGCTGCCCAACTAATCGCTAAATCTATTTCCGACCTATTCATTGGGCGGATGATGAAGTTGTCAGTAGTCATAATCTCTTCTTACTGATAGGCTGTTAACTATTTAACTTTGCTTTTGCAAACCCAGCAATAACTCTTAATTTTTTTCTTAGAACGGTAAAATTAACTTGAGGGTCGAGATTAAAACCTTAATTGTGTTTGCTAAAAAGACAATCTCAAACGAGTTTTCTACGATTCCAAGATACCTCTAGCAAGTTTTACTACGCTAGGAAGATACTGCTTAAGCATCCCCGCTGG
This sequence comes from Nostoc sp. NZL, assembly GCF_015714705.1. Lineage (NCBI taxonomy): Bacteria > Bacillati > Cyanobacteriota > Cyanophyceae > Nostocales > Nostocaceae > Nostoc > Nostoc sp. NZL. The sequence continues at coordinate 3,129 of NZ_WBKL01000135.1, forward strand.
AATAACTTGAACAAACATGAATTGGCGGGATCTGTCTGGTCAACACTGTTACGCATTAGGTCTTGAAGGTTTGTTCAAGTTATTTTTGCACGGGCCCCGAATGGTTAAAATTGGCGGCGTAGCCCACACGAGAGCCGTTATCAGGCAGGTGCAGTTCGTTAATATAATACTTCTGGTGGGGAAATATCAGATCCGACAGCCACACCAGTGTTAGTAGATTTAATCCCTGGTTTAACAGTAGGGGATTGTTGTTTTAACGATTGTAAAACAGAAGAAGAGTTATCTTGCTCATTTGATATATTGGTATTTGCTTGTTGCTGGGACATCAGAGCTAATCCTCCCATTGCACCAGCAAGAAGAGCTGTATAACCTACATATAAATGCGTCGGACGAATTTCCAATCCCATTCCTTTTTTAGATTGATCCGAAAAGGGCCTCCTTACTGGTATAGCTGCTAGGAATGGCAAAGAAGCAGCTAAAGCAACACCATTAAGTCCTAAAGCATCTCCATAACGTCGTATAAATCCACGTACAAAAATGTCATCTGATAATTCTTTCCAGTTGCCGTTTTCTAATGCCTCTATCAGCTCCGTTCGGATATGAGTGGAAAGCTGAATGTGGTCCAAAGAAAGCCCTTTGGATTGACGGGTTTTTTGGAGTTGTTGCCCGATTTGACGTAGGCACACCATGCGTTGTTGGGCTGCAAGTTCAGCTTGTCCAGCAAGTTCAGCTTGAGAAATTCTCTGATGATTAAGCAATTGTAGTGGTTTTTTCCACAGCGAATTTTCTGCTGTATTTTTAGAGGGTTCCTCTCGGAGAGTGCAATGCTCCTGCTGTATCTCTGGTGAAGAATCGACTGTTTCTGTGGCTTGCTTGGTATCTGTAACTGTTTCAACTTTTTGAGATTGTTGGGCAAATTGTTGAAATGCTAACCCGATCGCTTCTCTACCTACAGCTTTTAATAAATCTTGAGCCTGATCTGTTTGTTCACCTATTAACTTCTGCACAATCGCTAAAGCACGTCGATAAACTCCGCTACGATGCAGTTGTACTTCTATTTCTCCTAAAAGCGATCGCAACTGATCTTGAGAAATTTCAATATTCGAATTGTCCAGAATTTGCAAATAGTATACAGGAGTAGTAACCATTGTGAAAGCCTTTTATATGAACTCAATCAAAGAAAGTTACAATCATATCTTCATTATTTTTCCTAACTTCATCTTTGTTTTCCGGATGTTAATTGTATAATTTAATTTTTTTAATTGCTCATCAACACTGAAGCGAGTCAGGAATAACCGTAGCCATAATTGCCAAAAGAATACCAGTGTCTCTTTGAGGAAAAACCTTGGGTGCGTACCAAGGATAAATTCTAGAAGTGCTACAACGTCGTCTGCTATTGGAAATAGCTAGCTACCCCAATAGCCCACATCAGAAAGGCTTTCGGCAATAAGAGAGAAAATCGATTGCTCTTAGGCGATGACTATGCTCCGTCTAGCGATTGCTGCTCTATCCCCAGATTTCCTTACTCCGCACCCTATCCCAGTAACCATGTCCTGTTGTCCGCCAGGGCATCCACTCAAAGTCGCGGATGTCGTCTTTTATAATATTGTTTTATTTAACTTCGTAACTCTTAATCTAAATAAATTATGGCACCAATAAAGGAAATCCTTCTTGTAGTAGATATGCAAAATGGGTTTATGTCGGAGAAATGCAGACAGATTATTCCTACTGTCATTAAACTAATTGAACGATTTCTAGCGGCTGGTAAACTCGTTGAATTCACCAGATTTATCAATACTACTAACAGTAATTATGTCAAGCTCATTCATTGGTCAAAGTTGATACATGAACTAGAAACGAGCATTATTGATGAACTTCAGCCATATATAAATAGTATTTTCGATAAACATTATTACTCTGCATTTACAGAGAATTTTTCGAGTTTTATTTTGATTAATCAAATCAGCAAAATATATCTTTGTGGAGTTGAAACTGATAGCTGTATTTTGAAGACAGCAATTGACTCTTTTGAGCGTGGTATTGAACCAGTCATTATCGAGGATGCTTGCTTTAGTGAAGGTGGTCAGCAAGCACATGATGCGGGTATTTTTTTGCTGAAACGTAATATAGGAAAAAACCAAATTAAGATGAGTGATGAGGTGATTGAGAAGATATCATAAGCTTCCTAAGCACACCGTTCGGCTTCTTTTATGATGTGTTCAAGAATGTTTGAGGCGACACCCCTACGTCGGTGAGTCTTGGCGGTACGCATTGATTTGATTTCACCACTTCTTGAATCTAGTTCTTTTGGTGCCCCACATCCTTTGTAATTATTCCCATCCCAAGCCGAAAAGAAAGTAATATTAGGCAATCGCAATGCCTCGAAATCAAGAGCATGAACGCTTTGGGGTGGGGTCAGGTTCGGATAAGCACTCTTCACTTTCCTTGTGGTTTGGGAATTGGTTTTGGGGTAAGGGGTAAAGGAATCAATCTAAAACCTTTCCCCTTTCCGCTTTCCCCTTTAACCGAACCGTATTGGGGGTGGGGTAATCTCATGCATATTTTCGAGATGTTCCTCTTAGATGCTAGGCAACTCGGTGATGCAAAATTTTTCTTAGAACAAGCTATTACTGAAGCTGAAAAACTGAAGAGAGATTAATATAACTGATTGCAAATATCTAATATATCTATATGTCCTCAAATTGGCGTACTGGGTATTTTCTCTTGAAAAAGAGGAAATACAAATTTAAAACCCGCACTCTACTGCTAAAGTGCGGGTTTTAAAATATATGCTAGCTAGCGACTTTTATTAAAGATCATATTAAGTGAATATGGTCTTGCATTCTACTATCCATAGAAATATAATAAACAAGTCTTGATAAATACGACTTTCGCTCATCTGCTAAATATTCCCTTAGAGGGATAAATCTTCTAGAGTATCTGCCTCACGCTAGAGATAGCGCATCGTTAAGTTTCATTTGTCAATTAAACAGTAGTCATCCGGTGAAAATAGGAAAACACTCGCTTGCCAATCCGGTACTACTCGAATCTGATCAATGTACAAAACTTACAAAGTAAGCTTTGTATGGGCTACTACGAGAGCATAATTGTACAAGCTGACTTTTACTGATTTTTTTCACTCTCTTCAGTGAATCCACAGCGTCAGACCATAAGGAGATTTATTATGGCTAAACTGAATCCAGTACAGCTACAAAAAAATTTGAACCAAGTTAACTATCCCCTTAGCAAGAAAAACTTGGTTAAGTGTAACGACCTGCAATACTAATCGCTCAAACCTGCAATCAAGACATTTTCAAACCAGGATTAACTGCAACTATAATTACCCTTCAGCCAGGATTAATTGCAACTGAGCCAGGATTAAATGCAACCAACCTGCAATCATCCGTTTGAACCAGGATTAATTGCAACTATAAATACTTCCATTTTTCTTGCGTTTTTAATCCACTCAAAGCGGCAGCCCTGCCGCTAGCATTTGTTCTTGCAATTCACGCGAACGCGCCGGGTCAAGTTGTCCGCGAAACAGCAATTTAATTTCAGCAGGTTTAGCATTAAACTGTTCCGCCAAGCCCCTCACGTCATAACCATGCCGGGTTAAGGTGGGTTCTAAGTCGTCAATTTGCTTAGATAAAACGGACTCAATAATCGCCGTGGTAACAGGTTTTTCTCCAAAGAGGTATGCAGCCTCGAAAGCTAGTGTCAAATGTTGCTCGATTTGTAGTGGTGTTCTCAAGCGTATGGCAAGTAGCTCAATGGCTTCCGCCGACAAGATATCACTTATTTGAGTATCTTCTTCTTTGCATTTAGATACTAACCATTCAATATATTCTCGCTGGCTACCAACAATACCCTCTAAAGAGAAGACCGTTGCTCGATATCCAATTTCTTCCATAGTTGGACGGCGTAAATCATTTTTCAGTTTGGGATGACCAGCTAATACCACTGAAAGTGTGCCACCACCATCTTCAACTACTTCGATTAAACGTTTGAGTCCCGTCAAAGTACTGTAATGTAAGTCGTGAGCCTCATCCACAAATAGCGCCACGGGCTTTTTACCTTTTCTAATCAGGTCGCGCAGTTCCCGTTCTCGTTTTTCGCCGTCTTTTGGGATTTTAATTTCTTTATCTGTGGATAAATCGTAGAATAAGGCAGCAATTAGTGTTGGTAGCGTCGCTCGGTCTTTATCCACAGAAAGGGACTTTGAGACTAGAATCTTACCTTCTTTCTCCAAAACATCAAACAAACGTCGTAAAGTAGTCGTCTTCCCACACCCGATAATTCCAGTTATGGCAACTAACTTCCCGGAATGGATGGCGGATTTAATATCCTTAAACATTTGTTTTTGGTGGTCTGTCTCGTAGTACCCAGCCTTGGGAAACTCCTTAATCAAACGAAAGTGTTCCATGACTTCAGTGAGCATTGTGTTCCCCTCCTTTATTTGAGTGGAAATATTGCCGCACTCGTTCAATAATCGCTTTTTTATTCAAAGTTTCAGCTAACAGTGCATCAATGAATGCCAACTGTTCGGTAGACAATTTAGCCAACGGTTTAGCGAGATAATCGGAAATCGCCCTTTTAGCAAACAGTACAGTGGGATAAGTAAATTCTTGGTATGGGTCGGGGTCATTAAAAGGTGTGACGGTTGGCGTAAGTTCCTTGTACTTATCCACCAGAAATTGTAGATCCGCGTTTTTGTCTAAAGCCGTCCGTGGCAAGCCCAACTTTTTAGCCAAATCGGCAATTTTATCTGCCCGTTCTTCAGTTTTGGTTTTCTTGAATTTACGGTAGCGGTGTAGGGGGATGGGCCCATCAACTGGGTAAAATGGCCCGTAGCGGCGATCGCTAAACTCAACGTATAGCTCGTTATCAAATAAACCCCACCAAAGCACTACGGTTTCACCTGCCAAGTCTGGCTCTACCTCGTAAGTAAGCTACGCCCTCAATTGATACTCTGCCATCTGAACCAACCTTTCTACGTTGCGGTTCGCGGGCAAAGTTACAGAATCGCTCCCAACTACACATTGAACGTAAACCATACTGGGGTATATTTCGCAACCAATCTTCTATCCGCGAATGCGGTTCTATGCGGTGTGGTTTGTCGTTGTAATGCAACAAGTACTGGCGTAACCACAAGTTAGCTTCAACGTCGCTTTCCGGTTCATGAAAGTGATACAGAGTCTCATGGGCTTCTTTAACCGTCCGAAACGGTCTTTCTACTTTGCCTTTGGAACGAGCTGTCACCCTACGACCATCCTTGCCATTGGGCATATGCGTGACTAGCTTAATTCTCAGGCAATCCATCAGATTTTGAAATACGTGGCTTTTAGAAATTGGCCCGTTGTCCGTGTAAATCATCTCTGGAATCCCATGAAAGGGAAATCCATCGGTTGTTTTCACCGTCATCGCATTAAATAAGAAACGTAATGCAGCTTCAACATCCTCCCCATAAACACAGTGATATTCCTGGTAACATACACCACTACGGTCATCGACAATGCTATACAGCATCAGTAGTGGATTACCCTTACCCGGTTCCACCCATGATGGGTGTTTTACGTGTTTGAGATCGGATGGGCTGAGGTCGAAATGCCAACATTCGTTGCTGTATTCTGCTTGAAAACGTACCGCAGGCGGTTGCCTAGTCATACGTTCAGTGTCATACCCCCAGGTTTTCAAGTAATAATTGACAGTGCTTCTAGTTAACGCGCCTTTGGGCGGTTGGACAAAACCATCGGGTGTCTCCATTCCAAATTCTTCCAACAGTTCAATAGCCCGCACTGTAGAGACATGTCGTCCTTTTTTGTTACTGGTACGGATTTTCATTGCGGCGATGACTTCGCAGTAACGTTCCATATCAGAGAGCGAAAGTTTTCTGGGTGTCCCACTATCTGAGCGGTTGATGGATTTTGGGCGTGATGAGTTACGCAAAGCCCGATATAAAGTATCGCTTGACACACCATACAGTGCTGCTGTCTCTTCAATGAGAATTCGACGCTCTTGGCAACGACTAGGCAACCCATCGAGGCGGTGGCGTAAATTGAGCAGTGCCTCTGCCGGGATTTGCTTATGTACCATGTTAGTTATTTATCTCTGCAATATAGTTGTAGAGCGTTGGTTTGGAAATTCCCATCAACTTACATATTTCAATAATGGTGTGTTGACCTTCGGTATAAAGCTTTACTGCTAATTGGCGTTTAGCTGGGTCAAGGGCTTTTGGTCTTCCTCCCTTGTGACCGCGCGAACGCGCTGCTACAAGTCCAGCAGTTGTGCGTTCGCGGATTAGGTTGCGCTCAAATTCTGCTAATGCGCCAAATAAATGGAAAATCAACCTGCCGCTGTTATTTGTGGTGGTGATGGATTCTTGCAAGCTAGAAAGACCAATTCCTCGCTTATCTAGGGTTTCCATTGTTTCAATCAGGTCTTTAAGCGACCTTCCCAAGCGGTCGAGCCGCCATACCACCAAAACATCACCACTCCGTGCTACCTCCAATGCTAGAGAGAGTCCAGGTCTTGCTGCTTTTGCACCACTTATACGGTCGAAGTAAATTTTTTCACAACCAGCAAGCTGCAAAGCATCCATTTGCAGATTCAGATTTTGGTCATCTGTTGAAATTCGGGCGTAGCCTATCAACATACTTTGAACCTCAACAAGTATATATACTCGTTATTTAACAGCGTATGTTGCCTTTGATATAATTACCGAGTTTCGTTACTAAACTTGATTCGGTTTCTGATTCACAATCTGGGTGGTAATAACGGTTAAAAAAAAACGACCGTTTATTTTACCTTATAGTTGCAGATAATCCTGGCTGAAATTTAAATACTTTTGTTTGTAAATTAGGGCGTTTTTTGAGAAAACTGTCTTGCCTACAGTTTGACTGGACTTTCGATTAGTTGCAATTAATCCTGGTTCAAACGGATGATTGCAGGTTGGTTGCAATTAATCCTGGTTCAGTTGCAATTAATCCTGGCTGAAGCGTAATTATAGTTGCAGTTAATCCTGGTTTGAAAATGTCTTGATTGCAGGTTTGAGCGATTAGTATTGCAGGTCGTTACAGTTAAGTATGCTGAAGAAAAAGGTATTGACGAGAAAATCCTACGAATCTTGAAGAAGTTGCCTTCAAAACAATATGAAACCCTGGCTGATGTGGCCAACTTAATTGATGAAATATTCATTACTAAAATCAGTCCAATACAATTAGAGAAAAACTTGATTGCAGTTAACTATCCACTCAGCAAAAAAGACTTGGTTAAGTATGCTGAGGAAAAAGGTGTTGATGAGAAAGTCCTGCGAGCCTTGAAATGGTTGCCTTGTAAACAGTATGAAACATTAGCTGATGTAGACAATGCAATCAATCAACAGTGATTGAATTAATACTAGTAAAGTAAATACATCTGTATTGGTTAAGGTGCTACTTTCTCCCGAAACTGTTTCCCAGCAGAAAATGCAGGCACTTTGGTCGCTGGAATTGTCATTGGCTCATTGGTTTTCGGATTACGCCCTTCGCGTTCTGAGCGATCCCGTCGCTCGAATGAACCAAACCCTATGAGCGTTACCTTTTCACCATTAGGTACAGCCTCGGTAACAACTGACAAAAAAGCACTGATTACTTCATCAGCTTGCTTTTTTGTGACGTTGGCCTTTGCTGCTACAGCATCCACTAGTTCGCCTTTGTTTATAAATTACCTCGCTTGCATTGTCTTAAAAAGTTAAGTTTACAGTTTTGTTGCAAAATTTTTTAGCGTTCAAGTTTATCTCGTGTTTTATATGCTCCAGGGGTAAGGTGTCCAGCCCTGCTGTTTGGCTTTCCTAGCTAACTTCAAGTGATGGCGATAAGAACTGCAAAACTCGTCGGTTGAACTTTTCTGGATTCTCGATGAACATGAAATGTCCACCGCCTTCAGCCGCTTCAAAAATTTCCAACTCAGAGTGAGGGATGCTTTGATTGATCCAGACTTGCGATGTCCACGGGATTATACTTTTTCTTCCAGCAATAATCAGAGTTGGCTTGCGAATCCTCACAATTTGATCGCGCCAGTCTGTATGAAGATGGTTGTATAGCAGCATCGCAGCGATCGCTCGTGGCAAGCGTTGATTGCACTCAACAATCCACTCAAACTGTTCTTTTGATATCGCTGGCATCACCATTGAAGTCAGGAGGTTTCGAGTCATTTCAAGAGCGTTGCCGTTTTCTAGAGTGTGTACTGCTGCATTGACTTGTTCGGCAGTAAACACTGCCCCAGACTCTGCTATTTCTTGAGCGTTCCAATGCGATCGCGAAATGACCAGCGGAGATTGATCGACCAACACTAATCGATCAATCTCATCTAATCCAAATAGATCGAGATAGCTCCAGATCAAGGAACATCCCATTGAGTGACCTAATAGGTGTGGCTTTTCAAGTTGTAGAGCGCCGATCAATTCCTGAATATCTTTGGATAGGCGAGAGATTCGATAACCGAACGATACTTTTTCTGACTCACCGTGTCCTCGCAAATCGACCGCGATCACCTGATAGTGTTCGGCAAAAACGGGAATTTGATATTTGAATTGTTCTGCCGATTGCGACCAACCGTGAAGCATCACGATCGGTTTTCCTTGACCCATGCTGATGTAGCTCAATGTAGCACCGTCAGACGTTCTGAATATTTCTTTGCTGTACAGTGACTTTTTATTTGTGGTAGTGTCAAATTAATGTCATCAAGTGTGTGAACCTCGCACTTCTAGCGATTAGCTTCGAGTACCTACAGAAGACGTGTAAATTTAATCAATATCAATCATTGAAACTGTGGAGCAATCAGACTTGTTTGATAACATGAATTTGTCCCCTTGCCATTTAATTCGGCACTGTACAGCTAGGCAATTACGTATTCCAATCACTTCTATGTGCTAGCTCAAGATCGTTGAGAAACGAAATATTTTTCTCAATGGGATCGCGCTTAATATGCAGATGATTAGGGGGAAAATCAGGATCAGTATAGCCAACGGCTAAACCACATAAAATCGATAGTTCCGGTGAAATATTCAACTCACTGCGGATGACTTCGGGATAAGCTGCTAGCGAAACCTGAGCACAAGTACCAAGTCCACGAGCAGTCAGGCTCAACATCAGCGTTTGTAAATAAATACCTACACTTAAAGCATCCGCATCGCCCAGTTCTCGGTGCATACAGACGATACCGACCACTGGTGCATCAAAAAACTCGTAATTACGCAGAACGGCTCGTTCTCGACTCGCTTTATCTTCACGAGCAATGCCCATTGCTCCATAAACTTGTTCACCCAGTTTCTGGCGGTAATGCTGGAATGCTTCCGGCAGTTGAGCGATTTTGGGTAACTGAGAATCGTCAAAATTCTGAGCTTGATTTAGCAAAGCCGTTTTCAGGCGATCGCGGCGAGTACCTTCAGCAAATACTACCCGCCACGGCTGGGTATTGGAATTCGATGGCGCGAGCTGTGCTAGAGCAAGAGCTTCATTAAGTAAAATTCGCGCCACGGGTTTGGATAAGAATTTTCGGGTTGAGTGCCGATCTTTGATAGTTTGGTCGAGATCAAACATGGTTAATAAACCTTTATGAGAAAGAGTACTTAAAGCTCTGAATCCGCCGTTGATCGTTAGGCTAACGTCAATCAATAACCATCGACTTCGACAACAGCTTTGACAAAGGCCTGTGGGGCTTCTTGAGGCAGATTGTGACCGATGCCCTTGATAATTCGGTGCGAGCGTTTACCAGAGAATTTCTTAGCATAGGATGTTCCATCTGAGGCTGGCGCAACACCATCGGAATCACCATCAAGGGTGATCGTGGGCACAGCGATGATTGGACTTTCAGCAAGTCGCTTTTCCAAATCGTCGTATTGTCGATCGCCTTCAGCCAGGCTCAACCGCCAGCGGTAATTATGAATCACAATGCTGACGTAATCTGGGTTATCGAAGGACGCTGCGGTGCGATCGAATGTGGCATCATTAAAGTCCCATTTCGGAGAATTGAACTTCCAGATGAGCTTCGCAAGATCGCGCCGATTTGCGTTGAGGCCCGCTCGACCGCGTTCTGTGGCAAAATAATACTGATACCACCATCCCTATTCAGCCTTTGGCGGCAACGGCAGCTTGTTGCGTTCAAGGTTGTTAATCAGATATCCATTCACCGAGACCATCGCCTTGCAGCGCTCCGGCCAAAGCGCCGCGATGATGTTGGCCGTCCGCGCTCCCCAATCATAACCAGCGAGGATCGCCTTCTCGATCTTGAGAGCATCCATCAAAGCGATGATATCGAGAGCGACCACCGACTGCTGGGCATTCCGGAACGTTCCACTCGAAAGAAAGCGCGTCGTGCCATGACCGCGCAGATATGGCACGATCACCCTGTAGCCCGCCGACGCCAACAAAGGGGCGACATCGACAAAGCTGTGAATATCGTAGGGCCAGCCGTGCAGAAGAATGACCTACCATAGCTGGGGCCGGCTTCAGCGTATCCAACATTCAAGACGCCGGCATCGATCTGCTTTAGTGCGCCCAATGAGGTGTTTGTCCCTGGCTTAATCGCATTTATATTGCCAGATTGTGCGCCCGCAGAACCGATAATGACAAGATCGGCGGCGGCAATAACCATGGCCGCAGCGCCCAAAAATCGGCGGCGATCGTATTTGAGTTGTTTGGACATATATCTTTCTCTGATCACATTATCAAATCGATGCTGCCTTATTTTTTAATAAGCTGATTATGTACAAGCCGCTATCAATATATTTTCTGCAACGCTCAACAGAGATTTTAACGGAATCCGACTAACATGCACCAGGCGCATTGATCCGTTGGTTGTTGTAACCCCAATTGTTTGATCGCCCTTGTAACCCGATAAAGCTAAGGGTCCCCAAATACCTTCCAGTTTTAAAGCTCCAAAATCAGTTTGATAAGATAAGCGACCAAGATTTGTTAACATTATTTCCCTGGCAACACCTTTTTGTAACAGGTTGGAAATTTCCATTACATCCTTTGCGTTAAAGACTAGCTGGCTGGCAATTCCAATACTAGTTTTAATGCTTTCTAGGGATGAGATACCTTCTATTTCTCTTTTGCTAAATCGCGCCATATCCCAAAATGCTGATGGGAGCATCTCACCTTTGCAAATACAGGTATAATTTTGGGAAAAAAGTTACACTGGCAACAAGAGCGGCAAGTGCAATTACTATGAACCCTGAAGACTTCAAACGTTTGGAAACCTGTTTGCAGGAAGCAGCAGAAATTCTTTATCGGAATACGCCAACAGAAGAGTTGACAAGCTTTGAGAGTATAGAAAAAGCAGTAAGGACAAAGATGCTAGAGCAAGTCAGTCCAAAAATTGCTTTTTTTTTATCAAACAAGTCACAGGAACAGAACTTGGCAGAAAACGAGTAGTCAAGAGCATTGTGGGTAAAATAATAATCACACAGAAACAGGCACAAGTGTTGGGGCTAAAGCCTTATAGCCAATTAAGTCCACTGTTTGAGAA